>NZ_JBQEQO010000039.1:0-906 GCF_056754715.1 Gardnerella sp. CCPDSM | reverse complement strand
TTGTGCTCGTTGGATTCAATGCGAGGAAGTAACCAGTAAACTCGGGTTTCTTTCCAAGCATCCAACCACGGGTAAACCGATACCATCGCCTTTTATCAACATTGGTATTAACTACATGAATCAGGCGGTCAGGCTTTGGAATGAGATTTTCCAAATTGTGAAAGAAAACTGTTCGACTGAGTTTGATGGCGTTTCACCTCAAAACGATTTAATGGAACGCCTGCTTATTACACGTAAAAACATTTAGGAGAAAAAATTATGATAGAAAAAGTAAATCCAAGTCACCCGGACAAGATTGCGGATCGTATTGCTGGAGCAATTGTTGATCTGGCTTACAAGCTGGATGAGAACCCGAAGATTGCTGTTGAAGTGATGCTCGGGCATGGTAAGTGTGCCGTGTTTATTGAAAGCACGGTGATGTTTAAGTTTAAGGATATTAAAAATATTATCCACCGTTTAAGCCCTGGGAAAGTAAAGATTGATATTACGGTTGTGCCGCAGGATAAGCATTTAAGCCGAAACCAGGATGGTATGGTTCGCTGCGCTGATAACGGGATTTTTAAAGGCATGCCACTAACAGGCGAGCAGAAGAAACTCTCGGCTATTGCTCGAAAGGTTTATGAAAAGTATCCGTATGACGGCAAGTATGTTCTTGATGGTGAAAAGCTTATCATCTGCCAGTCTCACGCTAAACGAGAAGACTTATTGAAAGACTATCCGAATGCGTTTGTTAATCCTTTAGGCGACTGGACGGGTGGTATCAGCGTGGATACGGGAGCGGTTAACCGAAAACTCGGGTCAGATATGGCTGATGCTGTTACGGGCGGCGGTCTTCATGGTAAGGATCTTACGAAAGCTGATGTGTCGGTTAATATTTACGCGTTTTTGAAAGCGCAGGAGACCGGT
>NZ_JBQEQO010000038.1:0-932 GCF_056754715.1 Gardnerella sp. CCPDSM | reverse complement strand
AGCACGCAGCTTTTAAGCCAAAAGCAGGCTTTTTTGCAGAAAGAAATCCAAGAAACGTCTAATAAGCTTAACGTTTTGAAACAGGCGGATAAGCAGGCTAAAGTACAGTTGGAAAACGGGGAGCTTGGTAGAGACAAGTATGATGCGTTGCAGCGTGAGATTGTTGAGACAGAAAATAATCTTGATAGTTTAAAAGAAAAATTAAAACAGGTAGGTAGTGTTAGTTTAACCAAGCTTAGTAGCCAGTTTGATAGTACGAGTAAAAAGATAAAGAAACTAGGAGATGGTATGTCATCTCTTGGTCAAAGTTTAAGCACGAAAGTTACGTTGCCGATTGCTGCTATTGGTACTGCTGGTTTTACTGCTGCAGCAGACTTACAGGATGCTATGGGGGCTACAGAGCAGATTTACGGTAAGTCTGCTGACAGAATGCTTAAATGGTCAGGAAGTTTGAAATCTTATTATGGTATTGCTCAAGGTCAAGCTTTAGAGTATGCGAATACTATGGGCGCGATGTTGAAAAATATTGGTGGGAAAAGTGATGCTGAAGCAGCTGAGATGAGTCAGAAGCTGGTTGCTCTTGCAGGCGACTTGTCTGCTATGTTTGGTGGCACAACCGAGTCTGCTGTTCTTGCTTTAACGGGCGCGCTTAAAGGTAATAATGCGATGCTTGACAATTATGGTATGGGTGTTAACGAGGCGACTATTAAAGCTAAAGCTCTTGCCATGGGTTTGCATGATGGTAGAGGCGCGATGAGCTTGCAAGCGAAACAGGCTGCTACTTTGGCTCTTATTATGGAGCAGACTGCTGACGCTCAAGGGCAGGCTGGGCGTGAAGCTGCGGGCGCTTCGGGTTCTATGAAGATTCTAAAAACAGAGTTGCAGAATATTGCTGCGACTATTGGTAATGTTTTACTTCCCGTCATAACACC
>NZ_JBQEQO010000037.1:0-935 GCF_056754715.1 Gardnerella sp. CCPDSM | reverse complement strand
GCTTTTCAAACTCCCAAACTGAAGTTTCTTTCCTACCCGCGTACCACTTGTGTTTACCTTTTTTCTTCCACCCATACAAACATGGTTCATGCTGCCACTGGTAAGGGCTTCTACCCAACACCAGCGACGGTTTCTTCCAAATACAACAACCTGAAAGATAAAACCCCGCGTCCTGGAATGCTTTTCTAAAATTCAATCCCTCCGTGTCAGCATGAAACACGTAGATAGATGCATCATCTGCCATCGCCTGCTCCATGTTCACGAACGAGTTGAAAAGAAACTGGTAAAACTTATCATCCTCCATATTATCGTTTTTGATTTTCCCAGCAGAACCCTCATAGTTCACGTTATAAGGCGGATCAGTAACCACCAGATTCACTTTAGTATTCTCAAGAAGCGTCTTATATGTTTCTAACTTAGTAGCATCACCGCAAATAACACGATGCCTGCCAAGCGTCCATATGTCACCTGTTTTAGAAAAACACGGTTCTTCCAGCTCTTTTTCAACATCAAAATCATCATCACTCACGTCTTTATCAGCATCGAAAATACTGGAAAGCTCCGCCTCGTCAAACCCGAGAAGATCAAGATTAAAATCAGCTCCTTCGAGCTCCGACAACTCGACTGCTAAAAGCTCATTGTCCCAGCCTGCGTTAAGTGAAAGCTTATTATCCGCAATAATATAAGCACGCTTTTGTGTTTCAGTTAAATGATTTTCTTTCACACACGGAACTTTTTTAAGACCCAGTTTTAATGCCGCGGCAAGCCTGCCGTGGCCTGCGAGAATCGTATTATCCTCCGCCACTAGAATTGGGGATAGAAAACCAAACTCGCGAATACTTGCCGCTATCTGAGCTACCTGCGCCTCAGAGTGAGTGCGAGCGTTTCTCACATACGGGATAAGCTCACTTACGTCAGCCAAATAATACTGCATT
>NZ_JBQEQO010000036.1:0-935 GCF_056754715.1 Gardnerella sp. CCPDSM | reverse complement strand
ACTTTTCAAACTCCCAAACTGAAGTTTCTTTCCTACCCGCATACCACTTGTGTTTACCTTTTTTCTTCCACCCATACAAACACGGCTCATGCTGCCACTGGTAAGGGCTTCTACCCAACACCAGAGACGGTTTCTTCCAAATACAACAACCTGAAAGATAAAACCCCGCGTCCTGGAATGCTTTTCTAAAATTCAAACCCTCCGTGTCAGCATGAAACACGTAGATAGACGCATCATCCGCCATCGCCTGCTCCATGTTCACGAACGAGTTAAAAAGAAACTGGTAAAACTTATCATCCTCCATATTATCGTTTTTAATTTTCCCAGCAGCACCCTCATAGTTCACGTTATAAGGCGGATCAGTAACCACCAGATTCACTTTAGTATCCTCAAGAAGCGTCTTATATGTTTCTAACTTAGTAGCATCACCGCAAATAACACGATGCTTACCAAGCATCCAAATGTCACCTGTTTTAGAAAAACACGGTTCTTCCAATTCTTTTTCAACATCAAAATCATCATCACTCACGTCTTTATCAGCATCAAAAATACTGGAAAGCTCCGCCTCATCAAACCCGAGAAGATCAAGATTAAAATCAGCTCCTTCAAGCTCCGACAATTCAACTGCTAATAGCTCATTGTCCCAGCCTGCGTTAAGTGAAAGCTTATTATCCGCAATAATATAAGCACGCTTTTGTGTTTCAGTTAAATGATTTTCTTTCACGCACGGAACTTTTTTAAGACCCAGTTTTAACGCCGCGGCAAGCCTGCCATGGCCTGCAAGAATCGTATTATCCTCAGCCACTAGAATTGGGGATAGAAAACCAAACTCGCGAATACTTGCCGCTATCTGAGCCACTTGCACCTCAGAGTGCGTGCGAGCGTTTCTCACATACGGGATAAGCTCACTTACGTCAGCCAAATAATACTGCATC
>NZ_JBQEQO010000035.1:0-1031 GCF_056754715.1 Gardnerella sp. CCPDSM | reverse complement strand
ATACAGCATTACGCTCACCCCCGTTTCTAAAAGCACAGGACCCTTCTAAACGGGAAAGCATAATTTTCCTGTCTTGTTTAAACTCGTCTCCTATAAACCCGAGTCTAAGAAGAAAACATCTGAAAGCATACTTATCGTTAACCGGATTATGCTTACTATTATTAACGCGTTTAATTTCCACGCTCATTTTACAAAGACTGTTTATAAACTTCGCATAGGATGCCAAGCCTGGTTGGTTAGCCTGCTCAAACCAAGGAAAAATAAGCTTATCATCTTCTTCCTTAATATTAAGACTGTTCACTCCTAACGCTTTTTTAATAAGATCACCCTTATTATCAAGAATTTTCCTAAGCTTTACCACATCAGCCTTATCTTTAGGAAACTCAACACTAAAACATTGCGTACCATCACACGCGCAGACTGGAAGACTTATACCATAGTCAGCGTCTAACATGTTTTTTAAATCATCTAAATTTTCTTCACTACTACACGTGACCGTACCATCTTTACTAATGTTGAAAACACCTATCCTGTAAGACATACTCGGAGTTTTTAAGTAAACAGCCTTTACTCCCGTAGAATCCTCTATAGCTTTAATAAGCGGCTGCCTATCTTTTCCTTTTAACCCGTATTTTAATTCCATTTTGCCTCCTTTAGATTTTTTCGGGTACATATATAAATCACTCTAAAGAAGGTTTATAGCAAGCGGTCGCAAACTATTTTTCATATAAAATACGAGTCTTACTCGTTAGTAAATACTTCAGTAAACGAGTATTCTTTACCGCCTCTTAAAACTTTCACACTCTTATCATTTCCAACCTGCTCAATATAACGTTTCACAATCACGTCACAATATTTCTCATCAAGCTCGATAGCGTAGCAGACTCTACCAGTCTGCTCGCAAGCTATAAGCGTGCTACCACTTCCAGCAAACGGATCTAACACAAGCGAGTTCGTCATACTCGAGTTTTTAATCGGATACGCTAAAAGAGCTATTGGTTTCATGGTTGGATGATCAGCGTTTTTCTTAG
>NZ_JBQEQO010000034.1:0-1139 GCF_056754715.1 Gardnerella sp. CCPDSM | reverse complement strand
CATGCCGATGGTTAAAAGATCCAGTTCGCAAATACTAATCCCGATTTCGGTGCATCTAAGAAGAAACAACGCGGTTGTCATTTGCCGTGTTGTTGTTTTAAATTTTTTTTAGATTTTACTTCAGTTTCCAAGTTTGCTCCCCAAAGTTCTAGAATTTCAGGAAGAATCTCGTAGATAGAAAACATTTCAAACTCGTCAAGCCACTCATCAATACTTGCTGGAATACTATTATCCGCGTGATAAGCCATGATATAGGCTACGTTTTCAAAAATTTCAAGATCTGCTATTTCAAAAACACCCTCGTTGATTTTGAAAGACTGCTCTAATTTTGACAGGTCTTTGAAAATATCACGCTTGAATTTAATACGATACAATCTTGGAATAGTGGCGGAAGAACGAAACTTCACGTCTTTACCATTTACTTTTACTGTTTTTTCTAACACTTTTACCCCTTTAAAACTTATTTGATTTCCGTGTTAACTTGCGGAACGTACACGCTCTTATACCATTTCTCATAGGTTTCTTTTGAAGTAGTGTCACCGCTACGGGATTTCACCAAACCATCTTCTCTAGGATCAGCCGTAAGCGACAAAGTTTCCGTCCCAGGTTCTATAGTGTCTTCCTTAGTTTCTGACTCGATAGACGGTCGTGTTGCTGAACAGTTATATAAAACGTGTCTGATAGCGTTCACGTCACCATCAAACTCAAACAGGAGCGCGAATTTTTCTGTTTCACTAATCTTCGCGTTTTCAACCAGAACACCGTTTTTATCTAGTTCTTCTCGTAGTATTTCCGTCCTAAACCATTCAGGTATAAGAGCAATTTCCAAGTCGCCACTGTAACCGTTGTTAGCAGTCGACCTGAAGTAAACAATCCCGTCAGCGTAAAACGGTGAGGATTCACCCTCAGCCTCAAGGCTTATACTCACCGCCCCCGGAATCGGCTTAGGCTCATCGTAGGAGAAACCACTCGAATCTTTTTTAAGTTTTGCCGCGTACACGTTTTTCAGATTGTATTTAACCTTGTTTCCCATTTATTGTTACCTCCATTTCAAAAATGTAGAGTGTTTCATAAAGCTGTTCCGACTCTATGAACGCTTCTGTTTTGTTATAAAAAATGCCGTGCCTATCAAGCACGGC
>NZ_JBQEQO010000033.1:0-1140 GCF_056754715.1 Gardnerella sp. CCPDSM | reverse complement strand
GCTGATTAAAACACTTCAGATAAAACGTTCAAGTTATTACTATGCTAAAAATGCTCTTCAAAAACCTGACAAATACGCACATATACGAGGTTGCATACACAAGATTGCAGAAGAAAACTTCTTTACTTATGACTCTCCTAGAATATGGTTAATGTTGAGAACTAAAGGTATTAAAATATCTGAAAAAGTAGTAAGACGACTCATGAAAGAAGAGTCAATTGAGGTTAGATATGCAAGGCGTAAAAGACGCTATTCAAGCTATATAGGAGAAATTACTCCCGCATGTAGTAACATCGTTAACAATAATTTTCATGCAAATTCACCTAATAAGATTTGGCTTACAGACATTACTGAGTTTTCAGTAAAAGAGTCAAAACTCTATTTAAGCCCTATGATTGACTGTTTTGATGGTAAAGTGGTCTCTTGCGCTCTTTCAAACCACCCAGATCAGTGTCTTGTAGATGAAATGTTAGAAGAGGCTTTAACTACCCTTGACACTACAGAATGTAAAAGCTTAGTTATTCATACAGATAGAGGAGGTCACTATAGAGGTGGTAGGTGGATTGAGAGGTTAGAAGGTCTTGGTATTACACGCTCTATGTCAAGAAAAGGAAACAGTGGAGATAATGCTGCCTGTGAAGGCTTTTTTGGACGAATGAAAACAGAAATGTATTATCCACTTAACTGGGATAGTACAGAAGAATTACGTCAAGCTATTCATACTTATATTGATTTTTACAACAACCACAGAATTAAAGAAAGATATCGTGGTATGATTGCACAAAATGTCTAAAAATTGTCCTAAGACCCTTTTGTTTTCAATGTCAAGTAATACTAAATGTTAAGCTTTTTTAGCATAACAACAGAGAGTTTTCCTTGGTATTTCAACGAAAACTCGGGTTTTTAGACACACTTTTTTTGCCGCTTACCCTCAAAAATAGTTCCTTCATTAGGCAACGACATCGTTGTCATCAAAGCGAGCATGAACGTAAACGGACCGAGCGCATTCCCATACGTTTTGAACATCACACCAAAATCATGGCCGAATACCACCATCGACAAGTAAAGGACCATAAAATTCACAGCTGTAAACATAACCAACTTCAGCACGAACATAAGAACCTTGTACATAAGAATATC
>NZ_JBQEQO010000032.1:0-1184 GCF_056754715.1 Gardnerella sp. CCPDSM | reverse complement strand
CGAAGGATTAGCTTTCTTCCACACCTTAGGATCCGTCCAATCATCCGTTTCTTTTGCACCATAAATCACTGGGTAAAAAGTTGGATCAATTTTCCTACCCTCGAGAATATCCACTGCTTTCTGATGCGTCTCATAGCAGATCGAATGCGTATCCGTACCAGCCGTGGTAATCAGAAAATACAGTGGCTGCATGCGAGCATCCCCGGAGCCTTTAGTCATCACGTCAAAAAGTTTACGGTTTGGCTGCGTGTGAAGCTCATCAAACACAACACCGTGAATGTTAAAACCGTGTTTAGAGTACGCTTCAGCCGACAACACCTGGTAGAAGCTGTTAGTTGGTAGGAAAATAATACGTTTTTGCGAAGCTAAAATTTTAACCCTACGGTTAAGAGCCGGACACATTCTAACCATGTCAGCCGCCACATCAAACACGATTGTTGCCTGCTGACGGTCCGCCGCACAACCATAAACTTCCGCTCGCTCCTCATTATCCCCACAGCATAAAAGCAGTGCCACTGCCGCAGCCAACTCACTTTTACCCATCTTCTTAGGTATTTCAATATACGCGGTATTAAACTGACGGTAACCATTCGGTTTCACCACGCCAAACAAGTCCCTGATAATCTGCTCCTGCCAGTCAAGGAGCTTAAAAGGCTTACCAGCCCACGTTCCCTTCGTGTGTGTTAAACATTCGATAAAACTTACAGCATAATCCGCAAGCTCTTTACTATACGTTGAATCTTCTTTTTTAAACTTAGTAACCTCGTACGCTTGCAACTTAAGCTCCTCCTTTCTTTAGGCATAAAAAAAGACGCTTACTTGCGTCCACATCATTTCTTATCTTTCCTACGAGAAACAGGGCCTTAAAAGCCCTGCTGCTTTTAACTAAACTTAAAGTTTTTAGTTTCTAGCGTCTAGGATCATTTCTAAAGCCTCGTTTGCAAGCTTGCCTGTTGGCATAATATCCCAGCCTCTATCATAGTTTGCGATAACCTTGTTATTGTTTTTCAAAGTAAGCTTGGAAATTCGACCCTGGTTAATCCCATATTCGCTTGGCTCTTCAAAAACCTTCATGCTGTAGTTTACAACCTGATCTTCAACTTTAAGCGTATCTTGTTCCCACATGATTTTTTCTCCTTTTTCTGTGTTTTTTGTTAGTACTATATATCACTCTAAGAGCGCAT
>NZ_JBQEQO010000031.1:0-1185 GCF_056754715.1 Gardnerella sp. CCPDSM | reverse complement strand
AGAAGGATTAGCTTTCTTCCACACCTTAGGATCAGTCCAATCATCCGAATCTTTTGCACCATAAATCACTGGGTAAAAAGTTGGATCAATTTTCCTACCCTCGAGAATATCCACTGCTTTCTGATGCGTCTCATAGCAGATCGAATGCGTATCCGTACCGGCTGTGGTAATCAGAAAATACAGTGGCTGCATGCGAGCATCCCCGGAGCCTTTAGTCATCACGTCAAAAAGTTTACGGTTTGGCTGCGTGTGAAGCTCATCAAACACAACACCGTGAATGTTAAACCCGTGTTTAGAGTACGCTTCAGCCGACAACACTTGGTAGAAACTGTTAGTTGGTAGGAAAATAATACGTTTTTGCGAAGCTAAAATTTTAACCCTACGATTAAGAGCCGGACACATTCTAACCATGTCCGCCGCCACATCAAACACGATCGTTGCCTGCTGACGGTCCGCCGCACAACCATAAACCTCGGCACGCTCCTCATTATCCCCACAGCATAAAAGCAGTGCCACTGCCGCGGCAAGCTCACTTTTACCCATTTTCTTAGGTATCTCAATATAAGCAGTATTAAACTGACGGTAACCATTCGGTTTAACCACGCCAAACAAGTCCCTGATAATCTGCTCCTGCCAGTCAAGGAGCTTAAAAGGCTTACCCGCCCACGTTCCTTTCGTGTGTGTTAAACATTCGATAAAACTTACAGCATAATCCGCTAAATCCTTACTATACGTTGAATCTTCTTTTTTAAACTTAGTAACCTCGTATGCTTGCAACTTAAGCTCCTCCTTTCTTTAGGCATAAAAAAAAAGACGCTTTCAGCGCCCACATCATTTCTTAGTTTTTCTTAACGAGAAACAGGGCCTAAAAGCCCTGCTACTTTTAACTAAACTTAAAGTTTTTAGTTTCTTGCGTCAAGGATCATTTCTAAAGCCCCGTTCGCAAGCTTGCTTGTTGGCATCATGTCCCAGCCTCTATCGTAGTTTGCGATAACCTTGTTATTGTTTTTCAAAGTAAGCTTGGAAATTCGCCCCTGGTTAATCCCATATTCGCTTGGCTCTTCAAAAACCTTCATACTGTAGCTTACAACCTGATCTTCAACCCTAAGCGTATCTTGTTCCCACATGATTTTTCTCCTTTTTCTGTGCTTTTTGTTAGTACTATATATCACTCTAAAAGCACAG
>NZ_JBQEQO010000030.1:0-1201 GCF_056754715.1 Gardnerella sp. CCPDSM | reverse complement strand
CGCCTGTGAGGGTGGTGACTTGTATTTGATTAACGGTAACATGCTCCCGCTTAACCGTGCTGGAGCGTTCACTGTAATTGGTAGAAATAAGTTAGGTGATTAAGCTGAATTTGTGTCTTGATAATATTAATATAACATGTTATATTAATATTATTTTATTATAACTGTTTAGACAGTGAATGAATCATTTAGGCAACGAAGACATAACGAATTATCTTAACGTTAAGCGAAAAATAGAATCTAATCTCTATGGATACTTAACTAAGATAATATCCTACACTATGAGAGTATACAGCGAATTAAGAATATAGAATTCTAGGAGGCGTAATACTATGTCTAAGAAAAAAATGTATATTTCGCTAGGAACTTTACTTTTATTGGTTCTATTTGTATCTTCTGGAATTTTTATTATTGGAAATAATCAAGCATCAAAGAATAGTGGGAATATAGCTCATAAATTGATGCCTGTAAATGTGGCTTATGCTGAAAAGTTAGATGATATAAAGGGAGCCATGAATAAGTTGAGGGTGGAATTAGAAACTGAGACGAAGACTAATCCACAAGTGGCTATGCAGGCACATCCAGGAAAGTTTATTAGGAATTCTAAAAACTATCAAAGAATATTGAAACTGGGACTGAAGGCAATTAAACCTCTTTACGATGCTATTTATGATAGTAGAGATGCTGGATGCTATGAATATATTCTAGCTATGGCTATTGAAGACATAACTGGTGAAAAGTTTGTTTACAATTCTGACTATGGTTGGAAAAATTCGTTAGAGTTTAGGATGGCTTATGACGAAAAAGTAAACAATACAAGGTTTAATGTTGAAAGAATCAGTAATAATGAAACTTTGAATGATCATGACCGAACTCAGAAATTTAAGGAATTAGGGATTTTTGCAGTTTCTGATTTAATTAAAGAGTATAGGAAAAGTGATTCCAAAGTTTCTAAACCATCGATATTAGAAGCTGTTAAGGGAATTACTAGTAAGTATAAAGAACTTGCAATAACGGAAAGAACTCCAACTGAGAGTATTCTAGATGAAACACAATTATTTGATTCTCTAGTTTCCTTAAATGGAAGAGCATACAAGTAAGGTGGATTATTTAACTGTAAAGCTAGTTCTTTAGGTATTATATGAGTGTTATACGAACATGAAGCGACCAAGAAAATCTTGGTCGCTTCTTTATATAAGAG
>NZ_JBQEQO010000003.1:0-234371 GCF_056754715.1 Gardnerella sp. CCPDSM | reverse complement strand
AAGATATATGACGCAAAGCGACATTTTTATGTCGCCAAAATTGTCGTCTTGTCGCCAATGAATACAAAATTTAATCATTTTGCTTAGCATTAAGAACGTTCAATAAGTTTATAATTTCATCAAGTACGCTTGAAAATGTTATTCCTTTTGTATAACTATATTTTTTCGAATAATTTTGCCACTGTTGCTTTTGCACATCATCAGTTTTAAAAGATTCTAGAAGCTTAATTATCTTATTAAAATCTAATTCTGTTTCACGATATAAGAAAGTTCTTTGACAAGCTATCACTAATTGCGAAAAATCAATATCATTCTTTTTTAATTTTAAAAGAATAAAAATATCATAAAAATCTTTACTGCGACTATTTAAAAAATTGCGTGAATAAATAGTCTGAAGCTTTTCCGCTAATATACTTTCAACGTTATAAGCAATAATTGGGAATGTTTCATCAGTAAAAATAGCTTTATAGTAGTAATTTATTGGCTGTGGCGTAACAACATCACCAGTAGCAATATCCAAATGAACAATTTGTTTAATATTTTCCAACTCACACAAAATTGTTGCGCGATATCCTCCATAATCATCGCTTTCTTTAATAGCCGTAATAGACTGAATAGAAAAACTTATATTATCTTTTGAATTTGCAAAAACTTCTGTCAGTTGTTTTTGAACTTTTTCTTCTGAAAGTTCCATTTTATGAAACTGAAAGTCAATATCCACCGTACTGCGGGAATCGATACCTATTATGTTTGACAGAAGGAATCCACCTTTGAAAACATAGTGATTTGAATAATGGCTTTGGCTTAATCTTTTCAAAATAACTTCAAGAAAATAATAAGTCATAATAGAATTAAATGTTAAACCAGTCTTTGCAGACTTTTTATGACACAATGCTGTTAATTTTGCCTTATTCACAGTAGCACTTCCAGTGTTTGCTTAATTTTATTGGATATATTCATTTTTGTTGCATACTCATGAAGTTTTATAAGATCTTTCCCATTGTACTTACTATAAGCTTGAAGAGTTTTAACAAAGAGTTCAGAATCAATGCTGTTTCTGTTTATTATAAAATCACAAATAATACGTTCAAAATCATAGACACGTACTTTATTACCCATCGGGGTAGCCGTTGTAGTAACGCCTAACTTGCTATACAATTTTGAAACCCAATGAATAGCTAAATTTGAGGGTGGATTATTAAAACGATATCCTCTAGGAACGCTTACTTCAAAATGTTGTGGAATTTCATCTGTAAAACCTTGAAGATAAAGAGCTGAAACATAAGAGAATACGGCCTGCGGATAACGATATTGAAAGAAGTAATATTCATCATAATCACCATTGGGAGAGAGGAAAATCCCCCTTTCAATTCGATTAATAACACCTTCGTTTTTCAAACGAGTTAAATATATAGTTGGAATATCTAACGTTTTACAAGCCTTGTATGTAATTATTCCATGATTATTATCTAAATAGTTAAGGAGTATCTCTTTGTTTGACACAATAGCCTCACTTCTGTTGCTTTCATACTAATATTTTATATTTTTTGTAGTGTAAAAGCAACAAAGAATTGCAACGCTACATTTTTTAAGCAAGTTATCGTGGCAGTTTTTTCTAGCTAGAATAAGTCGTCGTGAGATCCTAAGCGTAGGAATATAATGCAATCTTCTTTAACTTGATACAACAGTAGAACGTCTGCAAACACATGCAATTCATGCACGCCTTTGTATGAGCCTTTAAGAATATGATCTCTATAAGTTGCAAGCTCGCGAGAATCTGCGCCATTGCAAATAAGTCTTACAATATTGATTACTTGCTCAATATCGTAATGCTTCTGCTTATATTTCTTAACATCTCGCAGATAGATTGGGCTATAAAATGGCGGTTTAGGCATTGCGCATCAGCTCAGCAAAATCGTCTACAGTACCTGCAGCTATTGGTTTTTCTTTCATAGCTTCATCAAGAGCGTGCTCGTATGGAGAACTTTCAAGTGAAAATGGGAAACGTTGCGTATTTACAATCTGATACAAAAATAAGTTGACTGCTGAACTCATATCAAGACCATAATGTTCAAGAACTTGCGATGCGCTATCTCGTATTTCTGGATTAACTCTTACACTTAATCTGCCTGTTCTAGCTGTTTTTGTAGAAGTCATATCGTTTCCTTTAAACTCAAAATCATGAATTTGTTATTCATGCTTTGCTTTATTATAACAGACCTACAGCACCCAACATAATACCAAAGTAGCACCATTGTGTACACAATTATTACTAAATCACACGTTATCGTGGCAGAAATTGCAAATCTAGCAAAAACTGCCACGATAACTCGGTTTTTGCGATATAATATAACTCATGTGCCAATGTGAAAAGGAGTTTGGCTCTCATAAAAGGATTTTGCTATGACCGTGAATCAAGAAAAACTGTATCGCCGCGAGAAGTATCTTAGCAAAATTCGCGCGTTCTACGATGATAGCGACCTAATCAAAGTGATTACTGGCATTCGCAGATGCGGTAAATCAAGTCTTATGCGAACGATTATCGATGAGCTTAAAGAACGAAGTAATCCAGTTCCAGAATCTAATATTATTTATATAAATCTTGATAAGCGCGAATACAGAAACGTAAAAACAGCAGATCAACTTGACGCTCTTATAGAAAAACTTACTAATACTAGCGGCTTAAAATACGTGTTTTTAGATGAAATACAAAATGTTAAAGGATTCGAAGAAGTAGTAAATGGCTTTAGAGAAGAAGGCGAATATTCTATTTTTATAACGGGATCCAACTCCTATTTGTTAAGTGGCGAATTAGCAACAAAATTAACTGGAAGATATCTTGAATTTGAGATGTTTCCGCTAACTTTTGACGAGTATGAAGATTTCAAAAAATTCTATGATAAACCAGTAGATTCCGACATTAGTAAAGAGCTTAATAATTATATTCTCGAAGGTGGTTTCCCTCGTACTATTGCCATAGATAATATGAGTGACAAGCGAACGTATGTAAGTAATGTTATTAGAGAAATTTTTGATAAAGATATTAAAACTCGAGTAAAAATTAAAGATACGCAAGCGTTTGAAGCGGTACGTAATTATATTATTAACAATTTTGGCGCTACGACTAGTATCAATAGCTTGTGCGAAGCTTTAAAAAAGAGCGGATTAGCTATAAGTCGTACTACCTTAGCAAGGTATATTCGCGTTCTTTCGGATGCGAAAATCATTTATGAATGCCCACGTTTCGATATGAAATCAAAACGTGCTCTTTCTGGAGAAAAGAAGTATTACTTAGCAGATTTAAGTTTTTATTACGCTCTCAATACAGATAATCGCGTAAACTATGGTCCTACTTTGGAAAATATTGTGTACTTATATGCTAAAAGCTTTGGGTACTCTGTAAGCGTTGGACGTATTGGAAAGTTGGAGTGTGATTTTATTCTGCGCAATGCAGATATGGATTACGCTTACACACAAGTAGCTTATACGATTTTACTGAGTCAGGAAACAGAAGACCGCGAGTATAGGGCTTTAGAAGCTATCCATGATAATTATGAAAAGTATGTTATGACCATGGATTCGCTTATACAAAAACGTAACGGCATTAAGCACGTAAACATTGCAGATTTTATTAAAAATAAGCAGATTTTTTAGAAAACTAGAATAAATAACTCGTATAACATAGCGACTGTGCAATTAAAGTCGCGCAATATAGTCGCGTAATCAGTTAAAAAATATTGCCTGTTCATCAACCTCGTCGATACACAGGCAATATTTTCAAAACAACAAAATTTGGCAAATAGCCTAAATTTTGCGACTGAAGCATTTATTCTTCTGCTGCGTCAAGAACTACTAAACGTTGTCCGCCGTAAGTTCTGGCATCAAGGCAAGTTTGAATAAAGTAAGCAGATTTAGGGAATGCTTTGATATACTCCTTGAAATCGACTAATAATTTATCTGCGCTGCCGTTTCCTTCAAAATCTTTATAATCTATAACTTTATAATCATTGCCGTCTAGTTTAACTGGTGTGCCCTTTTCGAGCTTCCTTAATAAAGCTCCTGAACTATTTAAACGGTCGACGAGCATGTAGTGACCAGTATTAACTTGGAACCAGTCGTCTTGAATTGTCCAGTGATAAAAAGCATCTTTTACATATGCCAACTGATCAGGGTAAGCATCCCAAATAACGCGTTTAGTTTCGCCTAAGGCTTCGAAAGTTCCTTCTTGGCCTATTACGAAAGCTTCAATAAGTTTCGGTCTTGGAGGTTTTTGGGGCTTTATTATGTCGCGTATTATTTTCTTCGGCGCCGTACGTATTATTTTCTTCGGTACTGGATTATTTATTAATTTTGGACTATTGCATGCCGATATTCCTACTAACAAACTAGATATCATTACAACGCCGAGCAATTTTTTATAAGTCATTTTCCCCATAAATGGACTTCTTTCTTCTTATAGATGCGGCTAGCGTTTGTTAGGCATCCTTATTAACCGGACTCCAATTTTAGTACTTGCTCGGTTCAGCCCAAAAATCTTGGTTTGAACGTGAGTAGGAAGCGATAGTCACTTCTGATTTGCGCATAAAGATATTAACAAAAACATATCCTTTTTTCCATAGTTTTATCATAAAGCTGAGCAGTCTGTGCTACTTTCTAATTTTTAGTTTTTACGTAGGCTCTATTTTGCTGTAATAATTAATCTACCTAAATTAAAATTGGTTAACTAATTAAATTAATTAGTTAACCAATCAGTTAGTCAGTAAATTAAACAGTAAGTTAATCAATCAACTGTGCGATTAGAAGTCCCAATCGTCGTCGTCGGTTTCAACAGACTTGCCCATAATGTAGCTGGAACCAGAGCCGGAGAAGAAGTCGTGATTTTCGTCGGCAGCAGGAGAAAGAGCCGCAAGAATTTCCGGACTTACATGAGTTTCTTCTTCGCTGTACTTAGCAGGGTAACCAAGGTTCATCAAAGCCTTGTTAGCGTTGTAACGAACGAAGTCAAAAACGTCATCGTGGAAGTCAAATCCTTCATAAATCTGACCAGAATACTCAACTTCCAAATCGTACAAAGTATCAAGCAAGTTCATAGTAAACTTTTCAAGATTCTTCTTATCGTTCTCGCTTCTAAGCTCCAATCCGCGCTGGAACTTGTAGCCGGAGTAATAGCCGTGAATAGCTTTATCTCGCAAAATCAAACGAATCATATCTGCAGTGTTCATCATCTTGCCGCGAGAAGCAAAATAAAGTGGAAGGTAGAAGCCCGCGTAAAGAAGAAGCGAAGAAAGCATAGTTGCTGCAATCTTGCGCTTAAGCGGATCTTCGCTCTCATACTCGCAAAGCACGGTGGTAACGCGCTGCTGCAAAACGTCGTTTCCAACAGCCCAACGGTAAGCTTCGTCAATCTCTTCGCTAGAGCAAAGAGTGGAGAAAATAGAGGAGTAGGAGCGAGCGTGAATCGATTGCATAAAAGCAATATTCGTGTAAATAGCCTGCTCGTGCTCAGTGCGAGCGTGCTCAATCTGGCAAAGCTCACCAATAGTTGCCTGGCTTGTGTCAAGCAAAGTCAAGCCAGTAAAAACGCGAGTAGTGGTCTTGCGTTCAAGGTCGGTCAGTGTTCGCCAAGAAGGAATATCGTTGCTCAGCGGCACTTTTTCTGGAAGCCAGAAGTTAGCAATAAGACGATTCCAAACGTCCAAATCCTTGTCGTCAACAATATTATTCCAATTAACTGGGCGCACGCGCGAACCGTGATGATAGCGGTACTGAGCTGGAGTGATGGAAGCTGCCATCATAGCGTCATCTGCTATTACGCGATTCGTGCCGAAAGGCTTATCGAGGCTACTTCTAAGCTCGGTTGGGCTGAGTTCTGTCATAATTACTCCTGATTCTGTGTTTACGTTTTTATAAAATTTTTAAGTTTTGATTTAATTTTTGTAAGATTTACAGCGCTAAGATTTTTAGCGCTACGACTTACAGCGTGCAGCTTACGCAACCCTCGATTTCCGTACCTTCCAAAGCTTTCTGGCGAATACGAATGTAGTAAAGAGTCTTAATTCCCTTACGCCACGCGTAAATCTGAGCCTTGTTCAAATCGCGAGTAGTAGTAGTGTCTGGGAAGAACAAAGTAAGAGACAATCCCTGATCCACATGCTGAGTTGCTTCAGCGTAAGTGTCAATAATCGCCTTCCAACCAATCTCGTAAGCGTCCTTAAAGTACTGCATATTGTCATTCGTCATGTAAGCGGCAGGGTAGTAGACGCGACCAACTTTGCCCTCTTTACGAATCTCAATACGCGAAGCAATAGGGTGAATTGAACTCGTGGAATGATTGATGTACGAAATTGAACCAGTTGGAGGAACAGCTTGCAAATACTCGTTGTAAATGCCATCGCGCAAAATCTCGTCGCGCAACTGCTCCCAATCGCTGACGGTTGGAATTGCAACGTTAAAACGAGCAAACAAATCGCGAACCTTTTGAGTTTTAGGCTCAAGAGAGCGGCTGCCATCTGTGTACTTATCGAAATAGTTGCCTTTGCCTGCAGGCTTAGCGTAGGCGCTAGTCTTAAAGCTTGCAAAAGCGCGGCCGCGCTCCACAGCCAAAGCGTGAGAAGCCTTATAAGCGTGGTAAGCAACCGTCATAAAGTACATGTCTGTAAAGTCAAGAGCTTCCTCGCTTCCGTACTGCATGTGCTCGCGAGCAAGGAAACCGTGCAAATTCATTTGACCCAAGCCAATAGCGTGGCCTTCCTCGTTGCCGCGACGAATTGAAGGCACGGAATCAATCGAAGTGTGTTCGGAGACAGAAGTGAGAGCGCGCACAGCCAAATCAACGCTTTCGCCTAAGTTACCATCCATTGCCTTAGCGATATTAAGAGAGCCAAGATTGCAAGAAATATCGCGACCAACGTGGCTATAAGACAAGTCTGCATTATAAGTGCTTGCTTCTTGAGTTTGCAAAATCTCGGAGCACAAGTTGCTCATAGTAATGCGACCTTCAATAGGATTCGTGCGATTCACAGTATCCTCAAACAAAATGTAAGGGTAACCAGACTCAAACTGAATCTCTGCAAGAGTCATAAAGAATTCGCGAGCGTCAATGTACTTCTTATGAATGCGCGGATTTGCAACCATCTCATCGTAATGCTCGGTAACAGAAATGTCTGCGAAAGGCTTACCATACTCGCGCTCAACATCGTAAGGGCTAAACAAAGCCATTTTTTCCTTACGCTTAGCAAGCTCAAAAGTAATATCTGGAATCACAACACCCAAAGAAAGCGACTTAATACGAATCTTCTCATCCGCGTTCTCACGCTTAGTATCAAGGAAACGCATAATATCTGGATGGTGAGCATTAATATAAACGGCACCTGCACCCTGGCGAGCGCCAAGCTGATTAGCGTAAGAGAATGAATCTTCCAAAAGCTTCATAACAGGCACAACGCCGCTAGACTGATTCTCGATTCGCTTAATAGGAGCGCCAAGCTCGCGCAAATTCGTAAGCAAAAGCGCCACGCCGCCGCCGCGCTTAGAAAGTTGCAAAGCAGAATTAATTCCGCGCGCAATAGACTCCATATTATCTTCCAAACGCACGAGGAAACAGCTCACAGCCTCTCCGCGCTGAGCTTTACCAAGATTCAAGAACGTTGGGGTAGCTTGCTGGAAGCGTCCTGCGAGCATTTCGTCCAAATAGTTGAGAGCTGCTTTTTCGTCACCGTCTGCAAGTTCCAAAGCGACTGCAGCTGCACGCTGAGCGAAGTTTTCCAAATACTGCTTTCCGTCAAAAGTCTTTAAAGCGTAAGAAGTGTAGAACTTAAAAGCGCCCAAGAAAGTGCCGAAAGTGTGGTGAGCGGATTCTGCGTGCTCGTAGAATTTATCTAGAAACTCGTCGCTGTACTTTCCGAACACATTGCCGTTGTAATAGTAGTTGTCAATTAAATAATTCAAGCGTTCGCGAGTGGAAGCAAACTTCATGCTGTGTTCTTGCACGTAACCCGAAACGTAAAGCTTTTCTGCTTCCTGATCTTTGTCAAACTGAATGCCTTTTTCTGGGTCAAAAAGACCGAGCATAGCGTTAAGAACGTGGTAGTCGCGGCTGTTGCGAATGCGCTCTGCTGTGCTGCTGGCAGCTGCGT
Organism: Gardnerella sp. CCPDSM; assembly: GCF_056754715.1. Taxonomy (NCBI): domain Bacteria; kingdom Bacillati; phylum Actinomycetota; class Actinomycetes; order Bifidobacteriales; family Bifidobacteriaceae; genus Gardnerella; species Gardnerella sp. CCPDSM. Next base: position 226,236 of record NZ_JBQEQO010000003.1, on the reverse strand, counting down.
TTGCAGTTTCGCTGGAGTCAGTGTGATCAAGATTAAGCGAAGTAGATTCGCTCATCGGATCCGTGCTATTCATTTGATTATTCCTTTCCTCGTGCGTTAGTTTTGCTTTTCAAACGCTGTTTTTTGTTGATTTTGTTTATTTTGTTTATTTCGTTTCTTTTAATTGCCTTAAAAATCTAGGTATTCCCTGCGCCACTTTTTCAATATCTTCTTGAGTTCCTGTAAGCTCAAACGAATACATATTTGGAATAGCGCACTTTCCTGCAATCTGACCGCCTGCAGCGCAATAAGCGTCTCCAAAATTCGTGTTTCCGGAAGAAATTACGCCGCGAATAAACGAACGATTTTCGCGATTATTTAGGAATTTGCGAACTTGCATTGGTATTGCTTTTGAAATATTTCCGCCGCCGTAAGTTGGCACGATTAGCACGTACGGTTCGCGCACGTTTAATTCCGGATCTTTCGGACGAAGCGGTATTCGGTACACGTTTACGTTATTGCTTGGAAAATCGCAATTTTGCACGAATCGTAACGTGTTTTCGGAAACTGATGAAAAATATACTACAGCTCCGATTGATTCGCCTTGTGCACGAGATTCTGGTTCGCTTGGTTTTGTGATGTTTTCTTGTTCACTCATTGTTTTCAGCTTCTTTTGATGACTCCGTGGAAGTTCCGAGTCTATCTGCAATTTGTGCGATTAAATCTGGGCGGTATCCGCTCCAGGATGCATCTGGCGCAATTACTACAGGCGCTTGACGGTAGCCTGCATTGCGTAGCTGATCTAATGCTTCAGGACTTTTGGATAAATCAACAGTTTCAAAATTCACTCCGAGTTTTGTGAACTGTCGCTTAGTTGCATCACACTGTGGGCAATGAGGTTTGGTAAACACTGTAATTGTCATTTCAATCTCCTCTGGTGATGGGGAATTTCGTAATTCCTGGTTGTATCGACAAAAGCCAAGAAGCTAGCTTACTCCAAATAAGCACTATTTATAGTGGTGTGTCGATTGCATAAACACTACATATAGTTATTGCTTAAAATAGCTAAAAATAGCGTGTTTGTAAGCGTGTCGTGTTTTGTAAGTGGAATGTGCGCTTAGTTTTAGCTATTAAAAATGTAATTTTTATCACAAAATTTATATTTGCAACTACTAAATTTGTATATTGTGAAGCCTTGTGCATATCCGTCGATAAAATTAAAGTTGCGTTTCTTGAAGGGGCGTAACGCAAAGTAAAGATTGTGCATTTTATAGTTAATGCAGATTGCTTTAGTGCGCAAAGCGTGCGTGCAAACAAAACAAAATACAAGATAAGAGGTGTCATAATGACTCAAGCTCAGGCAAATATTGGCGTTGTTGGCTTGGCGGCCATGGGTTCTAATTTAGCGCGTAATCTCGCGCATCATGGCAATACTGTTGCTGTTTACAATCGTCATTATTCTCGCACCGAAACTTTGATGAACGAGCACGGTAGCGAAGGTGCTTTCGTTCCTGCAAAAACTGTTGAGGAATTTGTGGCATCTCTAAAGCGTCCGCGCACTGCAATAATCATGGTAAAAGCTGGTGCTCCTACGGATGCTGTTATTGAAGAACTTGCGAATGCTATGGAGCCGGGAGATATTATCGTTGACGGCGGAAACTCCTACTTTGAAGATACGATTCGCAGAGAGCGTGATATCCGCGCGCGTGGTCTTCATTACGTTGGTTGCGGTGTTTCTGGCGGCGAAGAAGGCGCTTTGCGCGGTCCTTCTATGATGCCGGGTGGCACTGAGGAATCTTGGAAAACTCTTGGCCCTATTTTGAAGTCGATTGCGGCTGTTGCAGAAGGCGAGCCTTGCGTAACGCATATTGGTACTGACGGCGCTGGTCATTTTGTGAAGATGGTTCACAATGGCATTGAGTACTCGGATATGCAGCTTATTGCTGAAAGCTACGATTTAATGCTTCGCGGCTTGGGGATGAAGTCCGACGAAATTGCGGATGTGTTTAGTGAGTGGAATAAGGGCGAGCTTGATTCTTATTTGATTGAGATTACTGCGGATGTGCTTCGCCAAAAGGATGCTAAGACCGGTAAGCCTTTAGTTGAGATGATGGTTGATCATGCTGGCATGAAGGGCACTGGTACTTGGACTGTGCAGTCTGCGCTTTCGCTTGGAATTCCAGTTACTGGTATTGCTGAAGCTGTGTTTGCTCGTGGACTTTCCAGCCAGGTTCACTTGCGTGAAGCTGCTGAAAGCCAAGGTTTAACTGGCCCGGACGCGCATTTTGATTTGAACGATGATGAGCGTAAGGCGTTTATTGATGATATTCGTCAAGCTTTGTACGCTTCTAAGATTGTCTCTTACGCACAGGGCTTCGACGAGATTGCGGCTGCTGCAATTGAGCATGATTGGAAGATTGACCAAGCTGCTGTTGCTCGCATTTGGCGAGGTGGATGCATTATTCGTGCTCAGTTCTTGAACCGTGTTTCTGAGGCTTTTGAGTCCGGTGAAGCAAGCGTTTCTTTGCTTTTCGCTCCTTACTTTAAGGATGCTATTGAAAAGTCGCAGGCTGCTTGGCGTCGTGTTATTGCGCGTGCAGTTGAGCATGGCGTGCCTGTTCCAGCATTCTCCAGCTTGCTTGCATACTATGATGGTTTGCGTTCCAAGCGTTTGCCAGCTTCGTTGATTCAAGCTCAGCGCGACTTCTTCGGCGCTCACACTTACGGACGCATTGACGAGCCAGGCGTATTCCACACTTTGTGGGCAGAGCCTAATCGCCCAGAAGTAAAGCAAGATTAAAACAAATAATATTTATAAATAACAGGCTTCTGTATTTGTTATGCAGAAGCCTGTATTTTATTGTGATGAATTATTATGCGCATTTCGCGAAATCTAGTCAATACACTCAATAGCAGCTTGCAGTGTGCCTGCGGTGGTTAGCCAAGAGATTTCGTCAGTTCCGTTTGCAAAAGACGCAGGATATTCAGGATTATTAGCTCCCGAAAGTGAATTCATTAAAGCAGCGCCCTTTTCTGCTCCAGCAGTCAAAAACCAAGTGCAGCGACTGTGAGCCAGCACAGGAACTGTAAGAGACAATCGCATTGGCGGAAGCTTAGGGGAGTGGTTTACGCCAACAACAATGCGCTCGCGATTATTAACTTGCGGCAATCCCGGGAAAAGAGAAGCCATATGCGCGTCCGGGCCCATGCCAAGAATTGCTAAATCAAATACTGGCTCTGGCCCAAGTAATCCTATAATTTCTTCCTCATAGTCGCGCGCTGCAGCATCTAAAATAGCGTCATTTTCAGCGTCGCTGGCTGCTGCAATTTCTTTCGCACTACGTTCATCTGCCGGCATCTCGTGAATATGAGATTCTGCCAAAGCTTTGTGAGAAGTAAGTAAGTCGAGAAGCGCTTCGCGAGTTTTGCGTGCGTTACGATCCTCGCTATCGTAAGCTACGAAACGCTCATCTGCCCACCAAATATGCACTAAATCCCAATCAATCACAGTCAAAAGTGGGTTGCTGGCAAGCATTTGGAACATGCGAATTGAATCCGTACCGCCAGTAATAAGTAAATGGAATGGCTTGTCGAGATTTTGCACATTAGCTTGTGATTCCATAATAATAATTGCCAAGCGTTGAGCTGCAATGGCTGAAAGTACGTCAGGGTTATTGTAGCCGTAAACGCTTGCGTTGTGCGCAAAAGTAACTTCGCTATCTGTCATAGTTATTCCTTTTATGCCGTTAAAAATGTTTCACGCGTTGTTTCACGTTTTGTATTTTTTATAGACTTAATTATTTTCTGCAGGATTATCTCGAACCAGCTGCGCGTAAATTTCGTCCGGATCAATGCGTCGCAATTCCTCGCTTAAGCAATCATCCAAAGTGCGAATAGGAAGAGCAATAGGCTGAGCAGTCTGATAGGGAAGACTAATTAAAGCTTGATCTCCTCCAGCAGGGCGAGTAAGAGACAAAGTGCCATCCTCGCGCTCTAAAGTTACGGAAGTAATAGCTTTAGCATCAGGATTTTCGACTATTTCTACAGGCACACGCAGACTGCTCTTAAGCCAAGCCGCAAGCAAATGCAAAGAAACATAGTGCGTAGGGCCGGTAACTTTTGCGCTAGTAATTGGCAAATGCGGAGGCTGATCAAGCATAGAAGCAAGTAAAGCACGCCATGGAGTAAGACGCGTCCAAGACAAATCTGCATCTTGCGGAGACCAGTTTTTGCGCAAGTTTTGAACAGTTTTAAGAGTGTCATCTGCGCGCTGAGCGTCAGTAATTCTGCTACTAGCCATAGCTCCAAGCAAATCGTGAGCAGGATCTTCAGGAGCATTCGTTGGCCACCAAGCTACAATCGGCGCATCCGGCACAAGCAGCGGAATAACAAGCGTATCCGGGTGACGAACCAGGCCGTTATGCGGATACAAAATAATAATTTCGCCAGCTCCAGCATCAGCACCAAAACGCACTTGAGCGTCAAGATTTGGCACAACTTCTCCGCGTTCAGCAGCATCCTCGCTAGACCAGTCTCGAACCATAGCAATAACTCGGCAAGGATGCTCGCGACTTGCAGCATTAGCAGCTTCGAGAGCATGCTCCAATTCCTTAAGATCCGTGTCGATTAAAAGAGTAAGAACGCGTCCGGTTGCAGATTCTCCGCGCTCTTCGTGCAATTCGTCGATTTTTTGCGAAATTTTACTGGTATTAGTATCAGGAAGGTTGATAATCATGGCAGCCTCCAATGGCGATTATTACGAGCAAGCATATCGTCAGCTTCCTTAGGACCCCAAGTTCCAGCGCGATACGGCTGTGGTTGTGTGCCAAGAGAACTCCAGAATTCCTCAATAGGATCCAAAATCTTCCAGCTCAAATCTACTTCTTCAGTAGTTGGGAACAGTGGAGGTTCTCCAAGAAGAACGTCAAGAATTAAGCGCTCGTAAGCTTCAGGTGAGCTTTCTGTAAAAGAACGTCCGTAACTAAAGTCCATAGAAACGTCGCGAACTTCCATAGCAGTTCCTCCAGGAACTTTTGCGCCGAAACGCATAGTAACGCCCTCGTCTGGCTGAACGCGAATCACAATAGCATTACTACCAAGCTCTCGAACAGCAGTTGATTCAAACGGCAAGTGCGGAGCGCGTTTAAAAATCACAGCAATTTCCGTAACGCGCTTTCCTAAACGTTTGCCGGTTCGCAAATAGAATGGCACTCCAGCCCAGCGGCGAGTATCAACGTCTAGTCGCACGGCAGCATACGTTTCAGTAGTGCTTTTAGGGTCGATTCCTTGCTCTTCCAAATAGCCAACTGCTTTATAAGAGCCTTGCCATCCTGCTGCATACTGTCCGCGAGCAGTATTTGCTGCCAAATCGTGAGGCAAACGAATAGCAGATAAAACTTTCGTTTTTTCTGCAGTCAAATCGCTGGCGCGGAAACTTACAGGCTCTTCCATAGCGGTAAGTGCCATAAGCTGAAGCAAGTGGTTCTGAATCACATCTCGTGCAGCACCAATGCCGTCGTAATAACCGGCACGTCCGCCAATACCAATATCTTCAGCCATCGTAATTTGCACGTGATCAACATAATTCGCGTTCCAAATCGGCTCGTACATTGCGTTAGCAAAACGGAAAGCAAGCAAATTTTGCACCGTTTCCTTACCCAAATAATGGTCAATGCGGAATACTGAATTAGGATCAAAAACTTCTGAAACAACGCGGTCTAATTCGCGAGCGCTCGCTAAATCATGGCCGAAAGGCTTTTCAATAATTACGCGGCGCCACGCGTGTTCGGAAGAGTGAGAAAGTCCGGATGCTGCTAACTGTTGCGCAACAATAGGGAAGCTTGAAGGCGGAATAGACATGTAAAATGCGTGGTTTCCGCGCGTACCGCGATCCCTATCTAACTCGTTTACCGTTTTGCTTAAACGCTCAAACGCAGAAGCATCGTCAAAAGTGCCGCGCACGAAACGTATGCCTTTTGCAAGATTAATCCAAGTTGACTCGCGAAATGGAGTACGGCAATGCTGCTCAATATTTTCGCGCACAAAGTTTACGAAATGCTCATCCGTCCAGTCTCGTCTTGCAAAACCAGTTAAACCAAATCCTGGAGGAAGAAGTCCACGGTTCGCTAAATCGTACACTGCTGGCATAAGCTTTTTGCGTGCTAAATCGCCTGTAATTCCAAAAATTACCAAACTGCACGGGCCAGCGATGCGAGCTAAACGCAAGTCGCGCGGATCTCGCAATGGGTTCGTCCACGCAGACTCGTCATCAGTAGCGTGTTGCGTGTTAAAAGGAATCCTCAACTCAGTCATATATACCATCGTAATATTTTGACGCTATTTTTCCTACTCGAGTTGCTATTTTAGTTACATTTTCGATATAGGATTTTCTTGTAGCTAACGCAAAATCGTTACGCTTGTTAAAATCTGAGTTTTTAAAATGCGTTAATCCTTTATTAAATTACGCTCCGCACAACGCAAGTCGAATCATCTTCGAGTATTGCGGGCCGCCGACTGGAGTTAAATGAACGCCATCATCTGTTAAGTATTCAGAATGGCCTTCACTAAAACCGTGCCAATCAATAATGCCAACGTTAGGATGCGTTGCCGCAAACTTGCGCAAGCGATCGTTAGTTACATCCTGCCAAGGCTGCGGAACGCGAGTTGTGACGAAATAAACAGGTTTGCCATGAACTACGTCAACCATATGTTGGAGCACGCTGTCATCGTGTGGAGGACCATTCGTGCCTAGAGCGTAGATAACTATATCTCCAGCATGCTTGCCCGAAATATCCTGCTCGTATTCATCAGCACCGTGGAAGATTTGCCGACTTACTTTTCCGTCAATATAAGCGTTCGGCATAACTTTTAACAAGTACGGCTTAGCGCCTTCCGTAATGGAATCTCCAACCATTGTGAAGTTTACAGAACAAGTTCCCGTGTTCTTGTCGATTCTAGTATGTGAAGCAATAAGATTTCTTGGAACTTTTTCTGCAATAGGGAATAGTATGCGATGCTTCGATGGGGTTGGAGGAAGCGTCTGCTTTGTTACGTTTTTACGCAATCCTTTTATCTTCTTACGCGTTGAAGAAGATCCTGCTTTATTTGAAGAAGAGTTCTTCTTTTGCGTATTTTGTTGCGCTGTAGCTGCTGATAATTCTGGACGGAGCTGTATAGAACGCTGTTCTGCAATGCTGCGCCAGTTTAAAGGCAACGCAATTAACGCAACTGTTATTACGCAGCAGATTGTTAATGCTACGCAATGTATTAGCTTATGCAAATGATTTTTTGCTTTATTTTCAAACAGCTGGTAGAAGCATTCCGCTATTACAACTGTGGCAGCTAATTGAAGTAACTGTTCCCACCAAGAAACTGCGGTTGTTCTAGTTGCAGGATTGCATAATTCAAGTAATGGGAAATGTACTAAATAAATCGCAAAAGATCGCTTGCCTAAGTAAGCTAATGGTTTTAAAGCAAATATTCTGGAGCAAATATTGTCGGATTGAGTGCAAGACCAAACTATAATCGTGCAAGCTGCAGCGGTTATAGTGTATCCGCCAAAAGTAAATACAGAAGAAGTACCATCTGCGTATACAAAGCAAAGGCACAGAATTATTGTTGCTGCAATTCCTATAGCAGAACGCTGCCAAGACTTCAAAGGAGAGTAAAACACTGTTTTTGGAGTGTTAAAAGCATCTTCTGGAAGCTCGCGTATGTCGGATGCGTCCGGCTTCTTTCCGGAAGTTTCAGAAGAATCTTGCGCATCTTCTGTTAAATCAATTTGCAATCCTGCGCGTAAATCTTCAGGAATACCATCGTCGTAAGCATTTTTTTCGGCGCTTATTTCTGAGGATGCGCTTGATTGCGATTCTGAATTATTCGAAGCATTTTCGTAATTGTCTGCTTTATTCTTCGAAAGCTCAACAATAATATTCTTCTTACCGCGCACAAAATACCACACGTGAATAAGCCATGCGTGTAAAGAATGCTTACTAAACCATGCGCAGTACATTGCAAGCATTGCGCCTAGCAAAAATTCCGAAGCGCGAGTATCAAGCGAATAGTACACGCGAGCTGGAGTTGTGTAATTGCCAAACAAATACGCAAAAGTAAAAGTAAGAGCAGAAGAAAGTATTGCTAAACCAGCAGTTATGTACATTCTTACCATTGCTTTTCTTACGAACTTTATTAACGCTGTAAGAATAAGCGGCCAAATTATGAATGCTTGCATAACAAGGCCCAAATACCAAAGATGCTTAATAGGGGAAGGCAATCCGCTCTGTTCAAAATAAGATAGCTTTCTAGCTACATACATTATGTTGCTAAAGAAGCCTGCTCCCGAAAAAGCGTCTGCTTGTAATTTTGGAAGTAAACTTGGCGAGAAAAGCCACATTATTGGTGCTGTAACGCCAATAATTCCAAGTGTTGGCGGCCAAATTCTTTTAATTCGGTGCCAAACATACTGCCAATAGTTATGCACTCCGCGATTTGAATCAGTGCTATTTTCCTTCTCGCGCACGCTTATGTAACGCAAAACTGTGCGCGTGCAAAAATATCCAGAAAGAACTAAGAAAAGTGTTACGCCTAAAAATCCGCCTGTAAGCATGCTAGGGCGCATGTGAAAGCACACAATTCCAATAATTGCGAGCGCGCGTAATCCGTCGATTGCTAGATTTCTTTTAGGAGCAGACTCTTGTGGCTTTTTGGTGATGTTATTTTCTTTATTTGCAGACGAATCAATTTTGTTAGTCGAATCTTTCTTAACGTCAAAAGTATTCGCTACGGATTCTTTTTTAGAATATGTATTTTCTGCTACGGCTTTTTTACTTGTGCTTGGTTTAGTAGCAATATTTTTTGCTTTAGCTTTCCCTTGATTAGGTGTCGAATTAAGCGGTGAAACAGTGTTGGCATTCACGCGTTTCTTTTTGGTCATTTTGCCTGCACTTTGTAAAACATGCTGGTATGTTTTTGCAACATATTGTGTGTAAAACAGAGCCATAATAACTGCGTATTGAGACACTTCGATTGATAAAGCGTGTCTTGCTAAAATGCTTGATATATCAACGAAAATACAGATTTTTCCATGCAATTTTTCGATGGATTTTTGATTTTTTATTGCACTTGATTATGCAGTTGAAAAAATTGTTACAGCATAACGTTCTTTGGTGCGCGCTAAAGTGAGAGGGAACAGTTATATGAATTGTTATCAACTCTATAAAAGGAGCCAAAATGGCAGAAACTTTTAATGTTGTGGTTGAAATCCCACGCGGTTCTAAAAACAAGTATGAAGTAGACCACGAAACTGGTCGCGTGTTCTTGGATCGTACCCTCTTTACCGCAATGGGTTACCCAGATGATTACGGCTACATTGATGGCACTTTGGGCGAAGATGGCGATCCACTTGACGCTCTCGTGATGATTCCAAATTCTGTGTTCCCAGGTTGCGTTGTTGAGTGCCGCGCTGTTGGCTTGTACCACATGGTTGATGAAGCGGGTGGAGACGATAAGGTTTTGTGCGTGCCTGCAGATGTTCGTTTTGATGACATCAAGGATATTGATGACGTTAACGAGTATCACAAGGCTGAAATCAAGCACTTCTTCGAGCAGTACAAGGCTTTGGAGCCAGGCAAGGAAGTTCTTCCTGGTGACTTCTGGGCTGGCGTAGAGCAGGCTGAGAAGGAAATTGTTGCTGCACGCAAGCGTTTGGAAGAAAGCGAAAAGTAAGTTTCGTTTTTGCGTAAAGCAAGCTAATTAAGCTAAATTAAGCTGAATAAAGCTGAATAAGGCTAAATAAAGCTAAGTAAAAAATAAAATAAATCTAAAATAAAACGTCGAAAGCTACTTTTGTTTTCGGCGTTTTATTTTATTTCATGCTGCTATTAGCATTCCAAGACCTGCAATGTATACAAGCATTCCAGAAAACATGATTGGCATAATCGCAAATGCAATATCGTTAGTGGTTTTATTTTCGTAGTATTCGTTGCAATTATCTCGAACCCACAAATGCGAAAGTCCCGATAATAAAATCACCATTAAAATGCACAGCAGCATTACGAGGATTCCGCCATCTGTGCTGCGCAAAGATGGCATAAAACGAACAATAGACGGCAGGAACAGCCAGCCAGGTAAAGCTGCACAAGCAATACTTGCAGTTAAAGTGTGAGCAAGATTCCTGACTAAATTCGTGCGATTTTCGCGCATCATTTGTCTTAAGAAAGTTACAAAAGTGGCCGCAACAAGAATAAGCGCAAACGACACAGCCCATCTTTCGTATGGGCGAATAGCTGCAATGAATTTGCTCATTGATACAGTTTCGTTATCAATAATAACGCTTTGAGGAAGCCAGCCTTTCAAAGCAAAAGTTGCGCACCACGTAGAAGCAATTCCTGAGCATAAAGCAATAATGCGGTCAACTATATTGCCGTGTAGCGGCCATAATGCTAGGAATGCCAAAAGTATTATCATGCACAAAGCAAGTGTTATTTTTGCTGTTGCAACTGGTAGAGCAGCAGCAATTGCAAGAAGTAATACTACAACAATTTGGCTTGCAATCATTGAAATTGTGCTTGCGCGACGAGATTTATTCTTCTTATCAAGATTTGTGCAAGAAGTAGCATCTTTTTGCGTCTTATCGTTGCAAGTGCATGTTTCATCTCTCATACGCGCTCCCAGCTACTGTAAATGCCAAGTAAAATAAGCCAACTTCGTAATATTTCGGCTTTTGTTAATTCCTTACTAATATCGTATTCTACAACCTGCGCATGTATTTCGAATTATTTTATGTTGATACAACGTTTTTTAGAGATATTTATCAAGCATTTGCTAAATAATCTGATAACTATTTGCCAACTATTTACTAATTATTTGCTAACTATTTATTTAGCAATTAGTTAGCTTTTTGCAATATTTATTTACGAAATTGTGTTGATTATTTTAATATTCTTCGTGGCATGGTTTACAATGCCTGTAAAGGCTTGAATTGGTACTACATCACCTGTTGGTTGGAGGCATCACATGACTGATATTACATTGATGACTTCGTCTGCCTCCCCGGCTTCAGTTTTGCCTTCTCTTACGTTACTTTCTCACCGTGTGCGCGTGCTTGCTTTGAATACCGCAAGTTTAACAAAATTGCCTGCACAAACCGTTCTTTTGCTTGATGCTCGTGAAGATTTAGCTTTAGCGAAGTCTATTTGTGCAGCTTTGCGCGCAACTGACATTTCAGTTCCAGTAATCCTAATTCTTACTGAAGGCGGATTCACAGTAGTAAATTCATCTTGGAATATTACGGATGTTGTGCTTACTAGCGCTTCTCCAGCAGAAGTTGAGGGACGTTTGCGTCTTGCGGCTCAACAAAATATTCCTGCAGGAACTTTTGCTCAATCGCAGGGCGTTGAAATTAGCGACGATACAATTTCGGATGACGGAATTATGCGTTCTGGTGATCTTGTTGTTGATATGCGCAGTTATACGGTTAGTTTGCACGGGCATCCTGTTGATTTAGCTTATAAAGAATTTGAATTATTGAAATATTTTGTGCAACATCCTAGAAGAGTGTTTACGCGCGCGCATTTGTTGCAAGAAGTTTGGGGATACGACTACTACGGTGGCACGCGTACAGTTGATGTGCATATTCGTCGTTTGCGCGCAAAGCTAGGTGTTGAGTATGAGCACTTGATTGGTACTGTGCGTAATGTTGGGTATCGTTTTGATCCTTCAGAGGCTGGCGAAAATGATGAGATTTCTGAAGATCAAACCGATGATACTGAATCTGGTATAAGCGATGTTGACAATTCTTCTGATAATTTTTCGGAAAAGTTGCGAGATGATATAGAAAGTACAGAAGAAACAGAAGAAAATGGATCTTCTTTAGAGGAATCTTCTGTAGATAGCGCTTATTCAAATCAATTTTACGAAAACTACGCAACAGTGAAGCGTTAATATGCGCGAATCAAAACAAGCAAAAATAGCGCGCATGCACTCAGAATATTCACTACTTTGTAAAGAAATACCTAAGCCAAAATGCGCTCTTAATTTTTCTAATCCTTTTGAGCTGCTTATTGCAACTGTTCTCAGCGCGCAAACAACAGACAAGCGTGTGAATATGGTAACTCCGGAACTTTTTAGTACGTTTCCTAACCCTAAATCGCTTTCAAAAGCTTCAGCTGTACAAGTCGAATCTATTATTAAATCACTTGGATTTTATCGTGTAAAAGCGCGCAATATTATTGCTTTATCAGCAAAGTTAGAAAGCGATTTTAACGGCGTAGTTCCGCAAAATATCGAAGATTTAACATCGCTGCCAGGTGTTGGTCGTAAAACTGCGAATGTTGTGCGCGGCAATGCTTTTGGTTTGCCCGGATTTCCTGTTGATACGCACGTAATGCGCGTTACTGGAAGGCTTGGTTGGAGAAAAGATTGGAATAAGCCTAATGTGCGTCCGGATCCAGTTGCTATTGAGAATGAAATAACTTCGTATTTTGAGCCAAGTGAATGGACTAATCTTTCGCATCGTCTTATTTTGCACGGAAGAACAATATGCACTGCAAGAAATCCTAAATGCGCATCGTGTCCACTTCGCTCAACATGCCCATCTGCGTTGCTGTGAGAAGAGTCATATTGCTCTATATTGTGTTGCTTTTTCGGTTGTTGTTATAAACTGTAACTTATGTCAAGAACAGGCAGATATGCATCACATGCTTCCAGAACATATCATCGTAAATCTAGCGTAGGCTGGATTCCATGGGTTGTTTTCATGGTTGTATCAGCAGTGATGGTTGTTGTTTTATGGTGCGGATGGCAAATATATCAAGGGCGTTCTCCTATTGAAGCAATTTCTAATCCTGCAGGTAATTCCATATTAAAAGTTGGGTTACGAACAGCTCCTGAATCTCTTGATATTCGCAATGATGATAGCGATGCCGTTCAGCAAGCTTTATTAGATAATGTTTACGAAACATTAGTTAAGCGCGGTGACGACAATAGTTTGCAACCAGGCTTAGCTCAATCTTGGAATATTTCAGAAGATGCTTTGACATACACTTTTAATTTACGCCGCGGCGTACGTTTTTCTAACGGCGACGTAATGAATTCTCAAGCTGCGCTTAAATCGTTACAGCAGGGTATTACGAAGAATTATCCTGGATATAGTACGTTAACGAATATTGAAAGCGTAAGCAATCCAAGTGATTACACTTTGGTTATTAAATTAAAAGCTCCTGATGCTTTGCTTTTGCGTCGTCTTGCAGGCAGGCTCGGTATTGTATACGACACAAATGCTATAGTTGATTACTCTAACGGAGCATTAGGTACCGGTCCTTTCACAGTAAGTAGCTATAACAAAGGTAATTCTTTAGTTCTTGTGCGTAACAATCGATACTGGGGAACTCCTGCAGAATGCGCAAGTATTACTTTGCAATATTACGCAAGTGATGCAGATTTGGCGCAAGCTATGGAGCAAAATAATGTGCAAATGGCTGTTCCTCTTGAAGGTAGTGAGAATAAGCGTCTTGCAGCTGTAGCTGATACTCAAATGGTAGAAGGACAGAGCACGCGCGTACGATTTGTGGCATTTAATACCACAATTTCATCAATTTTCAGTGACGAACAGGCTCGTAAAGCAGCTCGTTATGCTATGAACGCAAAAACAGTATTGGATGCTGACGGTAACGGAGGTGTGCCAGTCGGCGGTCCAATTGATCCGCTGTCTCCTGGATATGAGGATTTAAATGGAATGTATCCTTATAATCAGCAAAAATCTGCATCATTATTCCATTACTTCATGTCAAGATATTTAGGTACCATGACTTTCCTTGTGCCACAAGGCGAAGGCGATGTTGGGCGCGAATTAGCTAGTAAAATTATCGCCGCTAGCGGAGCAAAAGTTGATGTTCAAGAAGTTGACAGCGCAACGTTACGACAGCGTATAAAAGACGCAAAATATGATATGGCTATTGTTTCGCTAAATCACACATTAGATGAAGGAACATTTGCAGAAGCTGGATCCCCATTTGTTTTGCAAGATGTTAAATCGCAGCAAGCTTGGGCTAATGCTGTTCATTCTAAGAGTCCTGCAGAATATGAAGCGAACGTTCGCGCGTATGCGCATGAAGTTAGTAGGAATGCTGCAGCTCACTGGTTATATGCGCGCAAAAGCATTATGGCTGTGAAATCTAATATCAGCGGATATACAAAGAATATGACGGATCAGCTGCTTCCATTGCGTAACGTGACGGTGAAGTAGAAAGCGTAATAAAAGCATAATATTTGCGTTGTCGAACTGAGTTTCTAATATTCAGTTCATGAGTGAACAGGTTAACACAGTAAAGCACGCCCATTTAACGCCGCTTCCTAACAAGGTTGGTGTTGATGGTCTCGAAGATAAATGGCGTAGCAATTGGGATGAAGCCAAGACTTACGCATTCCACAATTCCCGCGACCGCAAGGCCGTATATTCTATTGATACCCCGCCTCCAACCGTAAGCGGCCACTTGCATGTAGGCCACGTATTCTCTTACACGCATACGGACGTTATTGCGCGATACAAGCGCATGAAGGGCTTTGATGTGTTCTACCCAATGGGTTGGGACGATAATGGCCTTCCAACTGAGCGTCGAGTGCAAAACTATTACGGTGTGCGAGTCGATACTTCGCTTAAATATGATCCTGATTTTAAGCCTCCATTTGAAGGTACAGAAGGCAAGAAAATTGAGGCAAAAGATCAGGTTCCTGTAAGCCGTCAAAACTTTATTGAACTTTGCGAACGCTTAACTTCCCAAGATGAGAAGCTATTTGAAGCATTGTGGCGTAGGCTTGGCCTTTCTGTGGACTGGTCTCAGACTTACCACACGATTGGTGAGCAGCCTCGCCGAGTTGCACAAAAAGCATTCCTTCGCAATCTTGCTCGTGGAGAAGCGTATCAAAAAGATGCTCCAGGCTTGTGGGATGTTACATTCCAGACTGCAGTTGCTCAGGCAGAACTTGAGGCTCGCGAATATCCTGGTTTCTACCATAAGATTGCGTTCCGTTTTGAAGATGGCACGCCAATTTATATTGAAACTACGCGCCCAGAATTGCTTGCAGCTTGCACTTCTTTGATTGCGCACCCAGACGATGAGCGTTATAAGAAGTACTTTGGCCAAGAAGTTTATTCTCCACTGTTCAAAGTTAAGGTGCCGATTTTGGCTCATCCTGCCGCTCAAATGGACAAGGGTGCTGGCATTGCAATGTGCTGCACTTTCGGTGACGTAACTGACGTTGAGTGGTGGCGCGATTTGAGCTTGCCAACTCGACCAATCATTCAGCGTAACGGCCGCATTGTGATGACCACTCCTGATTGGATTACAGACGAGTCCGGTCGCGAAATGTTCGAGAAGATTGCTGGCAAAACAGCATTCTCTGCTCGTAAGGAAGTTGTTGAAGCTTTGCAGGCTGCCGGAGACATGGATGGCGAACCAAAGCCAACAAAGCGTATGACGAACTTCTACGAAAAGGGCGATAAGCCTTTGGAAATCGTCACTTCTCGCCAATGGTACTTAAAGAACGGCGGCACTGACGAAAAGCTGAATGCTGAGCTTATTGAGCGCGGCAAGGAACTTAACTTCCACCCAGACTTTATGCGCGTGCGCTACGAGAATTGGGTTCACGGCTTGAATGGCGACTGGCTTATTTCTCGCCAGCGCTTCTTCGGCGTGCCGTTCCCACTTTGGTACCCAGTAAACGAAAATGGGGAAGTGGATTACGCAAATCCTTTGACTCCTAGCGAAGACCGTTTGCCAATCGACCCAACTATTGACGTTCCAGAAGGATTCGACGAATCTCAGCGCGACCAGCCAAACGGCTTTACTGCTGAGCAAGACATTATGGATACTTGGGCAACTTCTTCCTTAACTCCACAAATTGTGACTCGTTGGGAAGAACCAGGCGAAGAAAATCAAGCTTTGTTTAAGGCTACTTTCCCAATGGATTTGCGTCCACAAGGTCAGGATATTATTCGTACTTGGCTGTTTAGTACGGTTGACCGTGCGCATCTTGAAAACGGCTGCTTGCCTTGGAAGCACGCTGCACTTTCCGGATGGATTCTTGACCCAGACCACAAGAAGATGTCTAAATCTAAGGGCAACGTGGTTGTGCCAAACAAGCCAATCGAAGAGTTTGGTGCAGATGCTGTGCGCTACTGGGCAACTTCTGCAAAACTTGGCTTGGATGCAACTTACGACGAAGGCCAGATGAAGATTGGCCGCCGCCTTGCGATTAAGCTTTTGAACGCTACGAAGTTTGCGCTCGCAATTGGTCGCGAAGATGAGGAGCATCAGGTTCTTGAGTCTGCTACCGCGGATTGGGATTTTGCTGATGTTACTGAAGTTTTGGATCGCGCAGTTATGGCAAAGCTTGCATCCGTTATTCGCAACTCAACTGATGCGCTTGAGTCTTACGAGCATTCTAAGGCTTTGGAAGCAATCGAAACATTCTTCTGGCAGTTCTGCGACGATTACATTGAGCTTGCAAAGAATCGTGCTTACGGTACTGCAGAATCCACTGGTCGCACTCCAAGTGAGGCCGCTGTAAAGTCTGCTCGCACAACTCTTGGCCTTGCTCTCGACGCTTTGGCTCGTTTGCTTGCTCCTTACTTGCCTTACGCTACGGAAGAAGTGTGGAGTTGGATGCATGACGGCGAAGGCTCTGTGCATCGCGCAAGCTGGCCATGTGCTAAGGCTTATGAAGCTGCTGCAAACGGTGTTTCTGCAGATACTTTGGCTTATGCGGGAGAGGCTTTGGCTACTTTGCGCAAGATTAAGTCTGAAGCAAAAGTTTCTATGAAGACTCCTATTTTGCAAGTAACTTTGAACGTTGCAGAAAATGCTTATAAGGCTGTTGAGGACACTTTGGATGATGTAGCTGAAGCGGGTCGCGTTACTGGAGAAGTAAAGCTTAACGCTGTTAAGGCTGCTGTTGCTGCTGATGCTGAATCTGCTGAAGATTCTGCAGAGTCTGATGCAGCTAACGTAAACGTTTCTGTTGCTCAAAGCGAACTTGGCGAAGCTCCTGCAAAAAAGAAGTAAACGCAAGTAATCGCAAGTAATCGAAAATAATTAATTGCAAAACAAAAGCGCTGGAAGTCAATCTTCGACTCCAGCGCTTTTTGTGTATTGTAATCGCGAAGCATCGCGCGGTAACGCTAGACTGTAAACCATGAATCCAGAAAGCTTAAGTGAATTAATTGAAAAAATCGCTAAAGATTTAGTAGCAAACGGTAAAGCTGGCAGTCTAACAGAAGATTTGATTCCTGCAGCCGAAAAACTTGCAGTAATGCGACCAAAGGATCGCGCACACGGCGATTGGGCTACGAATGTTGCTATGCAGCTTGCTAAGAAGGCTGGTATGAAGCCTCACGATTTAGCGGAACTTTTTGCAGAAAGTTTGCAAGAAGCGCAAGGTATTGCATCTGTGGAAGTTGCAGGCCCTGGCTTTATTAATATAACGCTTGATTCTGCGTCTGCAGCGGCAGTCGTAGACGAGGTCTTAAAGCAGGGTGCTGATTTTGGCAAGAACACGCACTTGGGCGGCAAAACTTTAAATCTTGAGTTTGTTTCCGCAAACCCAACTGGCCCAATTCATATTGGCGGCACTCGCTGGGCGGCTGTTGGCGATTCCATGGCTCGAGTTTTGGAAGCAAACGGCGCAAAAGTTGTGCGCGAATACTACTTCAACGATCACGGCGAGCAAATTAACCGTTTCGCGAAGTCTTTAGTTGCTGCAGCTCACGGCGAAGAAACGCCTGCAGATGGCTACAAAGGCGCGTATATTAACGAAATCGCAGATGCTGTTATAAAAGAAGCACAAGCGGACGGAATTGATATTCTTTCTTTGCCAAGAATTGATCTTGGAAAAGACGAGGAAGGTTTGCCGCTTGGCGAAGGCGATTCCGAGCAGCGCGAAGAATTCCGCAAGCGCGCGGTCCCAATGATGTTTGCCGAAATTCGCAAGTCTATGCGCGATTTTCGCGTTGGTTTTGACGTGTGGTTCCACGAAAACAGCTTGTATGAGGATGGCGAAGTTGAGCGCGCTATTGCAGACTTGCGTGAGCGTGGAGATATTTTCGAAAAAGACGGAGCAACTTGGTTCGAATCAACTAAGCATGGCGACGACAAGGATCGCGTAATTATTAAGTCCGACGGCAATTATGCTTACTTTGCTGCAGATATTGCGTACTATCGCAATAAGCGTCATCGCGAGCAGAATCCTGCAGATGTGGCAATTTACATGCTTGGTGCGGATCATCACGGTTATATTGGCCGAATGATGGCAATGTGCGCGGCTTTTGGTGACAAGCCAGGCGAAAACATGCAGATTCTTATTGGCCAGCTTGTAAACGTTATGAAGGACGGCAAGCCTGTGCGCATGAGCAAGCGCGCTGGAAACGTTATTACGATTGACGATTTAGTTGATGCAATTGGTGTTGACGCTTCGCGCTACTCGCTTGCTCGCACCGACTACAACACAAGCGTTGATATTGATTTGGATTTGCTTGCTTCTCACAGCAACGATAATCCTGTGTACTATGTGCAATACGCTCACGCGCGCAGCTGCAATGTTGCTCGAAACGCAGCGGATGCTGGAATTACGCAAGATGGCGCTGATTTAAGCTTGCTTAATACCGAGGCTGACGGCGAAGTGTTGGCTGCTTTGGCGCAATGGCCTGCAGCTTTGGCTCAAGCTGGCGATTTGCGCGCTCCTCACCGCGTTGCACATTATCTTGAGGATTTGGCTGCAAGCTACCACAAGTGGTACAACCTTGAGCGCGTAGTGCCAATGGAGTTAAGCGACCCAGAAAATCGTTTGCCAGAAGCCGAGCGCGAAGCTCAACGTATTGCAAAATGCCCAGAGCCAGCGCGCGCTGCAGCCAGGCTTAAGCTTAACGCGGCTGTGCGCACTGTAATTGCAGAAGGCCTTGATTTGCTTGGTGTTTCTGCTCCAGAAAAGATGTGATTTTGCTTATTTTATATAAGATTTAGAGCAAAAATATATTGCATTTTTTGATTAAGTAGGACGTTGGTAATATTCCAGCGTCCTACTTATTTTTGATTAGAAGACACGCGCGAGATTGTAAATTTATGTCGATTAAGTACATGCGATTTATTAATATACCCCCTAATATTATTTTCGCTTTAAATCCACAATATAAAGTTATAGATTTAGCTGAATAGTATGTAAATACAAATTTATCCTTATAGGAGGTGTAAGCATGAGCGTCACAACACAAAGTGTCAGCACAGACAGTGCCCCGAAAAAAAGGAACCTGACAATTATTGAGTCCGCGTACGTGGCGGTCATGTTGTTTGGTATGTTCTTTGGCGCAGGAAACCTGATTTTTCCTGTGTTTCTTGGTGCTAATGCAGGAACTAATTCTGCGCCTGCAGCGTTAGGTTTTATTGTTACTGGAGTTGGTTTGCCATTGCTTGGCGTTACAGCACTTGCAATGAGCCGCGCAAACGGTCTTTTTGAGCTTTCTAGCAAAGCTAGCAAAAAGTACGGCATGTTCTTCACTTGTGTGCTGTATTTAACAATTGGACCGTTCTTTGCAATACCACGATGCGCAACAACTTCATACACTGTTGGTTTAGAGCGCGTTATTCCGCAAGATGGAAACGGTCAGCTTTACTTATTCTTGTTCTCTGTAGTGTTCTTTGCGCTCGCGTTCTTCTTTGCTATGAAGCCAAGCGGCATACTTACTTGGGTTGGTAAAGTTCTTACGCCAATCTTCCTTGTGTTCCTAGCGATTTTGGTATTTACAGCACTATTTTCTCCTGTAAGCGGCGCTTCTGCGGATGCTGCTCCTATGGGAAATTACGTTAATAAGTCATTCTTTACAGGATTCTTAGATGGCTACAACACAATGGATGCTTTAGCTAGCTTGGCATTTGGAATTGTGGTTGTTAGCACCATTCGCCAGTTTGGTGTGAAAGATCCTAAAGACGTTGCAGTGAATACTGCTCGCTCTGGTTTCTTTAGCTGCTTGCTTATGGCGTTGATTTACGTTGCAATTGTTGTTGTTGGTGTGCGTAGCCGTGCAATGTTCCCACCTGCGGAAAATGGTGGCGTAACTTTGGCGCAAGTTGCACGCTATCATCTTGGAAATGCTGGCTTGTTTGTGCTTGCTGCAACTGTAACGCTTGCCTGCTTAAAGACTGCGGTTGGCTTAATCGTAAGCTGCTCGGAAACCTTCTCTAAGTTATTCCCTAAGGGTCCTAGCTATCGCGTTTGGTCTGTGTTGATTACGCTTGTTTCGTTTGGTCTTGCAAACTTTGGTTTGAGCGCAATCATCGAATATGCGGTTCCAGTATTGATGTTCTTGTATCCACTGTCAATCGTATTGATTCTTTTGGCTTTGTGCGGTCGACTTTTTGGTAATTCCAAAGTTGTGTATGCTTGGACGCTTGGTTTTACTGGTATTGCAGCTGTATTTGACTTTTTGAATAGTTTGCCAACAGGTTTGCGCAATGCATTGCATATGAACGATATGTTGATTGTTGCTCAAAACTGGCTGCCGTTCTCGGAATTTGGCATGGCTTGGGTTTGCCCTGCTGTTGTTGGATTTGTTGTTGGCTATGTTCGCATGCTTCTATCTGATAACAAAGGTATGGAAGAAGTGGCTCGTGTAGCTGCTGGCCCGGATCTTGAAGGTAGCGTTGCTAGCGACGATGATTATTCTTCAAGTGATGCTGAGTTTGACGAGCCTAATTTTGGCAATAAATCCTAAAGTTTTGTAGCGCGTATAGCTAGTCATAATAATCGCCATATTTTGATACGTAATTTGCGTAACAAGATATGGCGATTTTGTATAAAACGCGCGCTTGACTTATTTATTGGAACGATTTAGTATATTTCAATAACGAACAAAATAATGTGCAATCTAAAGTAATTCTCGCTTAGCCAGTAAAGCAAGATACAAAAAGGCACGCGTCTAATGCTCGATGCTGAGGCATTAGCAAAAGTGGTTGTTCATTAGTGAAAGGAGTAAACGACGCTGTTTGCAGCAGAAGTCTGGCGTTGCTATATATCAAATGATTCATTGGGCGGTATGTCCAAGAACCTTTAAGTTTCTCTAAATATTTCTAAGGAAGAACAACGATGTTGAAACTAAAAAAGTTTGGAGCAATCTCTATGATGCTCGCTGCTGCGCTGTCTCTTACTGCATGCGGTGGCGGCACAAGCTCTACAAGCAATACTCAAGGTAAAACAACTGTTTCTGTTTGGCACTACTGGGATGGTGCTAATGCAGATGCTTTCGATAAAAAAGTAAAAGCATTTAATGCTTCACACAAGAACATTGAGATTAAAACTACGAATGTTCCTAATGCTGATTTCTTAACAAAATTACGCGCATCTGCTACGTCAAATACCTTGCCTGATATGGCCATAGGTGATTTGATTTGGATGCCTCAAATGGCGCAAATTGGCAAATCTGCAGACTTAAAAAAGCTTCTCAAGCCTGAAGTAATTGACAATATTAACCCAGCATTAAAGAATTTCGGCTCAATTGATGGTCACTTAGTATCCGTTCCAATGTCAGCCAATAATCTTGCGTATATGTACAATCGCACAGTATTTAAGAAGGCTGGTTTAGATCCAGATAAGCCGCCAAAAACTTGGGATGAATTAAAGCAAATGGCAAAGCAGATTAAGGATAAGACTGGTCTTCCAGGTTACGATTTGCCAACTGAAGCAGGAGACAGCGGTGAGGCTCTTACTTGGAACTTCCAAGTCAATCTTTGGCAAGCCGGTGGCGAATTCTTAAAGAAAGATAACTCTGCCGCAGCATTTAACACTCCTGCAGGTAAGAAAGCTGCAAACTTCTGGATGGATCTTATTAAAAGCGGAGTGAGTCCATACGCAGGATGGGGCAAGTTTGAAAAAGGCCAGGGTGGTTCTGCTCAGGAAGGTTCTTGGATGGTAGGTATTTGGGCTGCTGATCCGCCGTTTGATTTTGCTGCAGCGCCATTGCCAACCCCTGAAGGTGGTAAGCCATCTACCAACCTTGGTGGAGAACAGGCAATGTTGTTTAATAATGATGATGCAAAAGTAAAAGCCGCTGCTGAATTTGTTACCTGGTTCTTGCAAGATAAGCAAGTTCTTGATTGGTGCGAGTCTACTGGATTCCTGCCTGCAACAAAGAGTGCAGCTAGCAACGCAGAGTATCGTTCCTGGGTTGAGAAGAAAGAGCCTCGCTTGCTGCCGTACATTGAACAAATGGCAACTGCTCATACTCGCCCGAACACTAAGCTATATCCACAGATTTCGTTGGCATTCGCAAAGGAAATGGAAAAAGCATTTTCTGGCGAAGTAAATGTTGATACTGCATTAAAGAATGCAGAAAAAGCAGTCAACGACGTAATAGCGCAAGGTAAGTAGTCATGCGTAACCCGATAGCACAGCTAAAAAATAAGCAGCCAGCTGCTATTGACAACGTAAAAGTTGGCAGTAGCAAGCTGATGCGAAATGATCATAAAACTGTAGGAAAATGGGAGCAAATTCTCACAGCATGGGGATTATTGCTTCCTGGATTAGTGATTCTCGTCATCTTCACTTTTTATCCAATTATTTCTGCAGCTTACACGAGCTTAACGAATTGGAACGGTTTTTCTGCAAATCCAGATTTTATTGGATTGAAGAATTATGTAAAACTATCTCAAGATCCAGAATTTTGGAATAGTCTAACTGTGACTGTTATATATGCGTTTGGCGTAGCTGTGTTATCGGTTGTTTCCGGTTTGATTTTTGCGGTATTACTAGATGCGCCAATTCGCGCTCGCGGATTGTATCGCACCATATATTTCCTTCCTGTCGTTACCTCCTCGGTGGCTGTAGCAATTGTATGGAAATATATGTTGGATCCATCGGGTCTTGTAAATTCTGTACTCTCGTCCTTCGATATTGCAGGACCCGACTGGCTCCACAATAAGTGGCTAGCATTATTCGCTACTATATTTCTTACAGTTTGGAAGAACTTAGGTTTTAATATCATTCTATATTTGACTGCTTTGCAATCTCTTTCTAAGTCGACTTATGAAGCGGCAAGTCTTGATGGTGCTACGAGCTGGCAACAGCTGCGTTATATTACAGTTCCTCTGTTGAGACCAATGACATTCTTCGTGGTTGTGCAAGCGCTGATTAGCAGTTTCCAATCATTTGATTTAATTTATGTGTTTACTGAAGGTGGTCCTCGAGGTGGCACTGACGTACTTGGAATGTTTATGTATCGTCAAGCATTTAGATTAGGCAATTTCGGTTATGGTACGGCAATTGCTATAGCGTCGCTGGTGTTAGTTCTTATCGTAACTCTTGTACAATGGAAGGTAAGTAATGCAGAAAATAAGTAAGGTTTTTACGAGATTGCGTTCGTTGCATCTTGCTCGACATATTGTACTAATTGTTGGTGCAGCTTCAGTACTTATTCCATTTATGTGGATGTTTACAACGTCGTTGCAAACAAAAGCCGAAACGTACGCCGTTCAGTCAGTGATTCCAACATCGTGGCATTGGGAAAATTATTTGCATGCTTGGCAAAGCGCTCCGTTTG
This sequence comes from Gardnerella sp. CCPDSM, assembly GCF_056754715.1. Classification (NCBI taxonomy): domain Bacteria; kingdom Bacillati; phylum Actinomycetota; class Actinomycetes; order Bifidobacteriales; family Bifidobacteriaceae; genus Gardnerella; species Gardnerella sp. CCPDSM. The sequence continues at coordinate 202,679 of NZ_JBQEQO010000003.1, read as the reverse complement.
CAAATTATTATATTAATAGCTTGATTATGTCGGCAATTATTGTAGTTGGTCACCTTGCGTTTGACGCTATGGCAGCTTTTGCTTTTGCGCGATTAGAGTTTCCTGGAAAGAAAATATTATTTGTGCTGCTACTTTCTGCTTTCATGGTTCCAGCCTTCGTAACTGTTATACCTATGTACGGTATTATTGCTAGGCTGCGTTGGATTGATACTATGGCAGCGTTAACTGTTCCGCGTTTGGCTGATGTATTTGGCATTATTTTGCTGCGTCAGCATTTTAGTACTATCCCGCGTGAACTTGATGAAGCTGCACGAATTGATGGATGTTCAAGTCTTGGTATTTTTATTAAAGTTATTCTGCCGCTTTCTAAGCCAGCTCTTGCAACTCTTGGTGTGTTCTCATTCCTATTTGCGTGGAATGATTTCCTGTGGCCTCTGTTGGTTACAAATGCTGAAGAAATGCGTACTATACAAATCGGATTAAGTGGTTTTGTTGGACGTTATGGTACGTCATGGAATTATTTAATGGCTGGAACTTTGACGTCAACGTTACCATCAATTATTATTTTCTTCTTCTTCCAAAAAGCTCTTGAACGAGGAATAGCCTCTACTGGCCTTAAAGATTGAAGAAGTGCTAAAACTTTCGTAATTTGTAAAATTAACTATTTGTTAGGAACAAGTCATGCAACCTGAATGGGTAAAATCAAGCGTATTTTATCAAATTTTTCCGGAGCGCTTCGCAAATGCAAATGCTTCTATTAACCCTAATCCTGTAGAATCATGGGATAAATCTCCAACTAGAGATAATTTTTTCGGTGGTGATTTGCAAGGTATTAGTAAGCATCTTCCATATCTTGCGGATATGGGTATAAATGCTCTGTATCTTACCCCAATTTTCCAAGCAGATACGAATCATCGTTATGACGCTACTGATTACTTCAAAATTGATTCTCGACTTGGCAATGATGCAGATTTTGATGAGTTTATTAAACGTGCTCATGAATTGCAGATTCGTGTAGTTTTAGATGGTGTATTTAATCATTGTGGAATAGGTCATTGGGCTTTCCAAGATGTTGTTCGCAACGGTGAACAATCACAATATGTTAATTGGTTTTCGGTAGAGGGATTTCCTGTAGTGTCTCATCCAGAACCGAATTATAAAACATGTTCCGGTTGCTACTATTTGCCAAAATGGAATGTATATAATCCAGAAGTGCGCAGACATCACTATAACGTTGCTAAATATTGGTTGAATCGTGGTATTGATGGTTGGCGTTTAGATGTTCCATATTTCGTAAATAAAACATTTTGGAAAGGTTTCCATAAAGTAGTGAAATCTTTTGGAGATGATAAATACTTAGTAGCTGAAGAATGGCGTAACCCTTCTCAATGGCTTACTCCTGAACTTATGGATGGAACCATGAATTATACTGTTCGTGATTTAGTCCTAGGTTTTTGCGCTGATGAAACTTTGGATGCTTATGATTTTGCAGATGGCATGAATGCTTTGTATAACGATATTCCAGACGAACATCGCTCTTGTATGTTGAATTTGCTTGGGAGTCATGATACTGAGCGCTTGCTTACGCGCACAAAGGCTCATGAATATGCTTGGGATACACCTGCTGAAGACGCTGAGAATTTAGCTTACGCTCTGTTATTTGCTGCTGATGGCGCTCCTATGGTGTATTACGGTGATGAAAATGGCATGGAAGGAGAAAATGATCCGGGTTGCCGCGCTCCTATGATTTGGAATGAGAATGATTGGAATTTATCTGTTCGTAAAACAGTTTGCAAATTAATGCGTCTACGTAGAGAAAATGCTGCTCTCCAATATGGCCGGCAGCATGTAGCTGCTTTGGGAAAACATACTGTGTGTATTACTCGTACTTTGCCTTCAGGGCGTGCGTGCTTATGTTTAGCGCATCGAGGATCTGGAGCTTACATCAATTGTGATGATTTGCCAGTGCGTATAGATAGTTCGCTATTTGGTGTGCCAAGTATAATAGGTAATCAATACCGTATGGGAGAAAAATCCATTATATTGTATGAAGGTGAAGCAGTAGGGAAGCTATGAATGTTCGTAGAGTGACTATTAAGGATGTTGCAGAGAAAGCTAATGTTTCCAAGTCTGCAGTATCTTTTGCATATAATGATCCGTCAAAACTATCTGAGGCGACGGTTGAACATATTATGCAAACTGCTGAAGAAATGGGATATGTGCGAAGTGCAACAGCTAGAGCATTGCGAACTAATTCTTCGAATGCATTGGGCTTGTTGCTTCCGCAAGGTATTGATACGATTTTGCAAAATCCTTATTATTCACTCTTGATTCAAGGAATTGGGCAGGTTTGCCAGTCAGAAGGTTACACTTTGATGCTTGTTCCTCCGCTAAGAGGTTCAATGTTAAAAGCTATTCCTACGGCTGCGGTAAGTGGTTTTATAATTTGTGGCTTGGAAGCTGAACGTGCAGAAGTTGTTGAAATTTTGAATAAGCATGTTCCTGTAGTGATTGTTGATCCTGCTCAACCTATTAACGTTCCAACTGTAGAAGTCGATGATGAGCATGATTTTGAAGATTTAGTAGATCGACTTATTGATTTAGGCCATAGGAATATTGGTATTGCAGCAATTGAGACGAAATCGCATACTGATTATCCGGGATGGCAGGGAATAGTTGGTAGGCGCATGGCAAGTGTTGTGCGTGCGCTTAAAAAGCATAACTTGTCACCTGAAGATAAAGAAATTACCGTTATAGAAACGCCTTGCACGTATCAGGGTGGAGCTGATGTTTTCAACAAAATGTGGAATGACACTAGTCTCGAATATAGGCCTACTGCGATTGTGTCGTTTAGTGACATTATTGCGTTGGGTGTGCTTGGAGCAGCTCAACAGCAAGGATTACGCGTTCCTGACGATCTTTCCATTACGGGTTATGATGATTTGCCTTTGTCTACAATTTGCACGCCTCGATTAACTACGGTTCATCAGCCAATTACTTCAAAAGGACGCTTGGCTGCAGAAAGTTTGATTGATCAAATACGTTTTAATGAAGAATCTTTGCCTGTTTCGCATAAAAAATTGGGAACTGCCCTCATCGTGCGTGAATCGGTTGGGGCAGCTCCTAGTAAGAAGTAATTAGCTTAATATATTTTGCAGTTTTTACCTAGAAGTTGCCGCCGTTTTGATTGTTAATTCATATTGTTAGTAATCAAACAATATTATAAAATTAATAGTTAAAGAGGGGATAACTGTATATGAAGGGGATCAATATGGATAATGAAATTAAATTATTTGAGGGTAAACAAGTCCGCTCCGTTTGGAATAACGAAAAAGAAGAATGGTATTTTTCTGTAGTGGATGTGGTTGCCGTTTTGACAGATAGCAAGAATCCGAGCGATTATCTAAAGAAGATACGCAAGCGTGATGAACAGTTATCTGCCTACATGGGGACAAATTGTCCCATGACGCATGTTGATGACAACCTGCACAGTTTGAAGTTGTTTTATTAAATGCATGCATATAAAATTGATGTAATTTATATTAATTTCCTAATGTCGCGATGAGTATATATCGTTGATTATAGGGGTTTTTAAGGTAAAGGTATGTAGATGGCGGAATACAAGGTAGATAGTGTAAATTTTCCAGAGGTTGCTGCTCGTGAACTTCTTCAAAAAATATATAAGGGGAGAATACAGCTACCAATTGACGTGTGGGACATAGCTGAAAAGCTGAAAATTAAAGCTTTTAGAGGCAAATTTAAGGATGAAGAGAATGTCTCAGGTGTTCTTTATAAGAAAGAAGGGGATTCTTCTTTTACAGCTGTGATTAACTCAGAGGAAATTGAAGTGCGCCAGCGTTTTACACTTGCGCATGAAATTGGGCATTATATCCACAAATACCAAGATTTACCGAGTGAACAAGAAGTAGGCAAGGTTGAGTATTGCAACGAATTGTCAAGTAGGGGAATAGATTCTGAAGAAAACTGGGCGAACCGTTTTGCGGCAGCATTGCTTATGCCAGTGGATGAAATAAATAAAGAATGGGCATCGGGTAAGCTCTATGAGGAAATTGCTCAGGACTTCAATGTGTCGCGAGCTGCACTTGGTAATCGTCTAGATGAGCTTGGACTATAGGTTATACCATGAGTGCGTTAGATGTTAAAAAGCAAAGCAGTGGTGAAGAAAATAAAGAAGACAAATTGAAAGAAGAAGCAAAAGGAGCAGTCAAACCAGAAGAAGGAGTAAACGAAGTTGCAAAAGCAGTCGAACTAGGAGAGGGGGCAGAAGGAAAGAAAGAAGGAACCAGTAACCCCTCAAGTAAAGAGACCTCAGATAAACGCAATGAAAAACTCAAACGATACAGAGATACATCATTAATGAGAAAATGGCTAGGATATGTGATACTCGTAGCTGTGGTTTTACAAATCGTAGTACTTGATGTATGCATGTCATCCTATGTTTTTAATAATCTTAAAAAACTAGATGCAGCTATTGTAATTGCATGGCTCACGACTAACTTCACGGAAATAGTTGGTATCCTTATTGTCGTAGCCAGTAGCATTTTCCCATTTAAAAATGATGAGCTGTAAAAGAATGTGTCTTGAAACACAAATTTTTGTTGGAATACCGCGGAATACTGTGATTAAACTAAAAAGATTAGCAGTCAGTATTGATTTGACTTTTTATAAAGTAATTGTCTCCTATCTCAGTCCTGAGTTACACGGTATGCTATTGTGCATGTAAGCTTTTCAAGGCTAATGGTTAGTAGGGATGGGCACATTCAATGCGCAAATTGTATGAGTGTGTTTTACTATTACTTAAAATATTAGAATTATATAACAATTTACTTACTACAATAAAGCGATATTTTCATTCAGAAAATATCGCTTAATAGACACATTTTTACCGCTTACCAGTATTGACGATATTGAGTTCGTTACATCTTGCTCAACATATTGTGCGTGAATCGGTTGGGGCAGCTCCTAGTAAGAAGTAATTAGCTTAATATATTTTGCAGTTTTTACCTAGAAGTTGCCGCCGTTCCAACCCCAGTCAGTGGTTGCGGTGTAACGAATATAAGTGCGGTCTTGAGGCACACCAAGTTCGCGCTCCAAAGCTGCCATAATCTGCTCAGTCAACTTTTCCCAAGCGGACCCAGGTACGCTGGAACCAAACACGTTCACCTCAACGTAAGCTGCAGGCTTGGAATTATCTCCTGCAAAATAAATCGGCATATTGTCCTCGAACGGGCACATAAGCCAATGCTCGCTCTTGCCTGGAACTGCGCTAATTGCCTTGCCATAAGCAGCTTTTAATGCGTCGCGCTGGGCAGGTGTTGTGCTTACAGAAACATGAGTATGAATAACTGGCATAATTGCTCCTTTGCTAACTTTAGTAAGTTTTATTACGTAACAATTATATGTTAATTGTTAGCCGTCGCGTGTTTAATGGAAGGTATGAAAAAGCTTATTGAACAGGTTGTGAAATTCGGTATTGTTGGCATTATTGCGTTGATTATTGACGTTGCAATACTGAATTTATTGCTGCTTGTGCACTTAAATAATGTTGTTGCAGGCACTATTTCGTTTATTATTTCGCTTATTTTTAACTATATTGCCAGCATGAAATACGTGTTTAAGCATCGCGAAGATATGGCTCGTTGGCTGGAATTGCTGATTTTCGTTATTTCTGCAGTTATTGGTTTGCTTATTAACGATGCGATTATTTGGGCTAGCACGCTTGGAATGGCACAAACTTTGCGCGGTACTGCGATTTACATGCTTCGCACAAATATTGGCAAGCTTATTGCAACAGTTGTTGTAGCTGTGTGGAATTTTGTTATTAGAAAGTGGCTGCTTGACGACACGAAATCGCAAAAACCTGGCTATGATGCCGCTAAAGACAATACTTTTGCTCACAAATTGGGTGAGTGGTCGCTAAATCATACGCCAAAAGGTTGGAAGTAAAAGTAGGAGTTAGTAATGCCGGCTACAACAATTCATTTTGTGCGTCACGGGGAAGTAGATAATCCGAATCATGTGCTGTACGAGCGCTTGCCGGGATTTCATCTTTCTGCGCGCGGCGTGCGAATGGCAAAAGCTACTGCGCAATATATTGCAACTGTGCCGCAAATGCGAGGAATTAGCGCAATATACTCGTCTCCTCTTAATCGCACTCGCGAAACAGCGCGCGAAATTGAGGATGCTTTGCGTGCTGTTCCAGATTCTTGCTATGTAAAAGCGCACTGTGGTGAGGATTCTGCACAATCTTCTGTGCAATATTTTTCGCAATCTTCTGTGCAATCTCATGAAAGCGACATTATTTTAGATAAGCGCTTGATTGAAGCCGGTAATAATTTCCGCGGAAAACGCATTGGCTACGGTGAAGGCGCACTTTGGAAGAACAATAACTGGAAGCTTGTGGCAAATTTGTGGAAGCCAAGTTGGGGAGAAAGCTACAGAAGCATTGCAACTCGCGTTGGTGATTTTGCGCGCGAGCAGGTTCGTAAGCATCCGGGTGAGCAAATTGTGGCGGTAACACATGAGTCGCCGATTTGGTCCTATCGCCACCTGCTGGAAACCGGCCATGCTGAGCACAATATGCTTCTTCGTCACACTGCTTTAGCTTCAATTACTTCTATTACTTACGATTGCGAGACTTTGCGCGTACTTTCTATTACGTATGTGGATCCTGCAGCAAACGTTAAGTAATATAAACGAATCTTAAGTAAGCAACGAATGTAAAGGAGCGTTCGATGGTAGCTTCTGATGAAATCGTGGGAATTAAAAACATGGGAATTGAAAACTTGGAACTCGAAACAATAACAAATCTAAATAATGCAGCGCAATCTGCAGCAAGCTTAACCGCGTTATGGCCATTAACGGAAGCGCGTCACCTTGATAACGACGCAAAATATGCGGAAAATCTGGAAGTGCGCTCAATGCGAGCGATAGCGCGAATACTCACAAATCTTGACGTTACTGTGCCGGATGCTGAATTTGTGTACGAAGGTGCGGATGAAATTCCTGGCAGGCCGCAAGAAATCGTCGATGCTTTGCTTGCTGCTGCGGACGCTTATGACGCAATGGATTCGTGCTACGAGCCTAATTATGACGAAGCGGAAGCAGAAATCTTAGAAAACGACGTCAATAATATAGAAACTATTTTTAATAAACTTGTCTCTCACGCATCTGTTGATGCTGATGCAATTAATAGCGCTGCCGATACGCTGGGAGTGCAAGGAAATTGGATTGCTGAAGATTTGCAAAACGCTATCGAATACGCAAAAAAGCAATCTTTTGAATACAAAGAATCTGTAGAGTCGCAAAAAATTATTCTGGTTTTGTGCATTCTTAGCAAGCTGATTGCAAAAACTAGCGATATTCAAGAAACTTTGCCAATTTTCCTTTATATTAACGAAGTGTGCGAGTGTGCTGGCGTGCCTCGCATGATGTTTAAAGATACTCAGTGGAGTGAGCTTGTTGATTGTGTGCGCAATTTGCAAGTAGATTGCAGCGAAAGTAGCGAAAATAACGAAAGTAACGAAAATAGTATTAGCGCTCTAATTAATTTTGTGTCTCCTTTGTTAGCTGCGGAATGGCAAAAGCATCGCGAAGATGTGCTGTGGGATCCAGAAGTTGCGAAGAAACTCGCAAAAGAAGAAGACGATCGCAAATCTCGCGAAGCATTGGCAGCAAAATTTGCGCATGTAGAAGGAAATAAGGAATCTACACAAGCTCTTGACTGAATGCAATCCGTCCGTAACGCGCGGCACAATGGAACCTATGACTGATACAGAGGAAACTCAAGAAGTTGCTAATAATGCAACAAAATCCACGAAGCCTGAACTTCCAAAGAATGTTCGCGTGCGTTTTTGCCCTTCGCCAACCGGCACACCTCACGTAGGTATGGTTCGTACCGCGCTGTTTAACTGGGCTGAAGCTCGCCATACTCACGGCAAATTGCTGTTCCGCATTGAAGATACCGATAATGAGCGTGATAGCGAGGAAAGCTACCAGCAGATTATTGAGGCTCTTCGTTGGCTTAATATTGATTGGGACGAGGGCATTGATGTTGGCGGAGACAACGGCCCGTATCGCCAGTCCCAGCGCATGGAAATTTATAAAGACGTTGCGCAAAAACTTTTTGAAGCAGGATACGCTTACGAATCCTTCTCTACTCCTGAAGAAATTAAGGAGCGTAATATTGCTGCTGGTCGTCCTGCTGAATTTGGTTACGATGGCTACGATCGCAATCTTACGGAAGAGCAGAAGCAAGCTTTCCGCGCGGAAGGCCGCAAGCCTGCGCTTCGTTTGAAGATGCCAAATGAAGACATTACTTTTAACGATTTGATTCGTGGCGAGATTACTTTTAAGGCTGGATCCGTTCCAGATTATGTGATTGTGCGCCCGAATGGTGACCCGCTTTACACGCTTACGAATCCTGTTGACGATGCGTTAATGGACGTGAACGTGGTTTTGCGCGGTGAGGATATTTTGAGCTCCACGCCTCGCCAGATTGTGCTTTACCGTTACCTTATGGAAATGGGTATTGCTAAGGAAACTCCACTTTACGGCCATATGCCTTACGTTATGGGCGAAGGTAAGAAGAAGCTTTCTAAGCGAGATCCAGAGTCCAACTTGTTCTTGCATAGGGATAACGGCTTTATTCCAGAAGGCTTGTTGAATTACTTGGCTTTGCTTGGATGGTCCATTGCGCCGGATCGTGACGTGTTTACTATGGACGAAATGATTGAAAAGTTCGATGTGCGCGACGTTAAGGCAAATCCTGCGCACTTTGACTTGGATAAAGCAATTTCGATTAACGCTGAGCATATTCGCATGCTTGAGCCTCAAGATTTCTTGAACCGTTCCGTGCCTTATTTGCATAAGGATGGAGTAGTTAGCGCGGATAATTGGGATGCGTTAACTGACCGCGAGCGTGAAGTGCTTACCGCTGCAGCTCCACTCGTGCAGCCTCGCGTGCGTTTGCTCGGTGAGGTTGCTGGAATGGTTGGAAGCCTGTTAAGCGAAGATGGTTATATTGCGCCAGATGACGACGCTCGTAAGCAGTTGAAGGAATCTGCAGGCGAGGTTCTTGACGCCGCAATCGCTGCTTTACAAGGCGTTGATGAGTCTGATTGGCATACTGATTCCTTGCACGAGCTTTTGAACAAGAAGCTTGTTGAGGAAGCTGGCTACAAGCCGCGCTTGGCGTTTGGCCCTGTGCGCGTGGCACTTTCTGGCCGCCGCGTTTCGCCTCCACTGTTTGAGTCCATGGAAATTGTGGGCAAGGACGTGACTTTGGCGCGTTTGGCTGGATTGCGCGAGCATTTGTAAATTGCAAATAATTTATAAGCGCAAATAAGATTTGAATAAGGCGGGAATGTAGCGTTATTGTTGCATTCCCGCTTTTTTCTTTTATAGCATATTTTCGACACGCCGCTGTTGCATGCTGTTACGTTATGTTGTAAACTCGCTATTTGTTGCGTCTAGAGCGTAGCAATAAATGAAAGCCCCCGTCGTCTAGCGGTCTAGGACTACGCCCTCTCACGGCGCCAACACCGGTTCAAATCCGGTCGGGGGTACGAAGACCGAACGGTTCCAAGAGCCGCGAAGCCTGCCAATTGGGGTATGGTGTAATTGGCAACACAGGTGATTCTGGTTCATCCATTCTTGGTTCGAGTCCAGGTACCCCAGCGAATAGCTCTCGTAGAACGAGGGCTTTTTTGTTATCTATCTAAATTTCTGAAAATCATGTCTTTAGAAATCAAAAACCCCGGTGCGTAGCCGGGGTTAGAGAAAAAAGAGAAGAAGAGAGGTTTAAGTTATAAGGCTTGTGTAACTACTTATCTGTAGTTCGCTTTCCTTTTGATGTATATATAATAAGCACCTTAGGCTGAGTGCAATAATGCGATTAGCTGGGAATTCTCTGTGAATTTAAGATTATTTCTCTGAATTTCTGCGTTTTTTGAGTTTTAATCATTATTTTGCGCACTTATTCTCATAATTTGTGCAAGAACTTGCTCAAAATTTTAGTAAGTTGCGTATATCTGCCGTATGCTTGAAGTATGACAGATTCTGCAAAATCTGAAGTTGCTACTAATGCAGTCGCACTTCCGTTATCAATTTCAGCGCGTTTAGGATGCTTACAATTTCATCTTTCCGGTAAGTTTCGCGTGCTGCAATGTGCGGATGTGCAAGATGGGCTTCGAGTATCGCAAGATACTATTCGTCTTATTGCTGCTGCGTGCGATGCTGTACGGCCAGACATAGTAGTTTTTAGCGGAAATCAGATTGCCGGATACGAAAAAGCATTCGCTCGCACTTTTAAACGACGTCGTTGGCAGCAAACTAAGCCTCTTTCTAACCTAGAAAAGCAACAATTATTGAGTAAATTGCGTGAATCTACTGCTAAAATGGTGCAGCCTTTAGAAGAACGTCGCATTCCGTGGGTTGTAACTTATGGCAATCATGATTTTCAGTGCGGCTTAAGTAATGCAGAACTTGACGCTTTATATCAAGAATTTTCGTATTGCATGAATCGTAGTTCTGAAACTGCATTATCTGTAAAAGCAATGCAATCTACTAAATGTGCGCTGCCTAAACAGATTATTTTCCCGTGTGAGCCTGGTACTTTTGCTCTTCCAGTTAAAGACGAAAACCAAGAAAATGTTGTTTTTTCAATAGTTTTGCTTGATTCTGGAGATTATGCTAAGGAGGGTGGATACGGTTCGCCGTCTAAGAAATCTCTTGATTTTATTGCGAATCTTCCGAAATTGTTGCCTGCGCACATGTGCGTTTTCCAGCATTTTCCGTTGCCGCAATATTATCGCGTTCTTCGTGAGGTTCCTCAAGATTTAGCTGCTAGAGAGCATGCTATTGAAGGGTATCGCACATTTGCTGGCCATTATTATGCTCTTGACGAAAATTATGTGCTTCCAGATGGTTATTTAGGCGAAGGCATTAGTTGCCCGGATGTTGACAGTGGTGAATATGCTACTTTAGTTGATTCTGGCGCATTTGCGGTTGTGGCTGGCCATGATCATCGCAATTCTTTTGCAGCTAAAGAGCCTGAAAATAACATGCTGTTTGTTTCTACTCCTACTTGCGGTTTTGCGTCTTACGGTCCGGAGCCTGCTAAACGCGGTGTGCGTTTGCTTGAATTTGATATCCGCCATCCGTTTGAGCCGCGTACTCAAATGCTTGAATTTGGAGATTTAGTTGGCAAACCTTCTTCTAAAAAAGCCTATACTTATGGTCTTACTGCAGAATCCGAGCACGAATTGCCAGAGGTAGATTTATTACAAAAGCCATCGTTGATTACTAGGCTGATTCGTAGGTGGAGGAAACGTTCTTTGCGCTAATAGCACCTAACTTTTGTATTGATGCGCTTATTGAATTATTTTATGTAACTTATGTGAGCGCGTTGGCAAGTATGCCGGTATGATAGTTATTAGTTTTTTAGCGCGAACGAAAGAGGTAAATGTGTCCGCACGTAATACGGCTGAACAGAACAACAATAGCGGCATCGATGCTGCAGATGTGTTGCATGTAGAAGGTGGTAAGCCGCTTAATGGCACTATTAAAGTTCGTGGTGCGAAGAATTTTGTAAGTAAAGCCATGGTTGCAGCGTTGCTGGCTCCGGGCAAATCTGTGTTAAAAAACGTGCCAGAGATTCGCGACGTGCATGTGGTTTCTGATTTGTTGCGTTTGCATGGTGTTGACGTTGAGGTAAATGGTCCGGAAGGCGTTGTAACTATTGACGCCACAAAAGTACAGCTTGCAGACGTGGCAGATGTCGACACTCTTTCTGGCTCGTCGCGCATACCTATTTTATTCTCCGGCCCACTTTTGCACCGCCTTGGTGAAGCTTTTATTCCAGCTTTGGGCGGTTGCAATATTGGTGGACGTCCAATAGATTTTCATCTTGAAACTTTGCGCAAGCTTGGTGCAAATGTAGATAAAGATCATGAGGATGGCATTCATATTACAGCTCCGCATGGCTTGCACGGCACTAAAATACATTTGCCTTATCCTTCTGTTGGTGCTACTGAGCAGACTTTGCTTGCGGCTGTGCTTGCGGATGGCAAAACTGAGCTTTCTGGTGCTGCTATTGAGCCGGAAATTATGGATTTAGTAGCAGTTTTGCAAAAAATGGGTGCGATTATTTCCGTAGACGTTGACCGCACTTTTAGAATTGAAGGTGTTAAGGAACTTCAAGGTTACACTCATACTGCTCTTACGGATCGAATTGAGGCAGCTTCATGGGCTTCTGCAGCTCTTGCTACTCATGGTGACGTGTTTATTAAGGGCGCAACTCAGCCAGAAATGATGACTTTCTTAAACGTGTTCCGCAAAGTTGGTGGTCAATTCGACGTCACAGATAAGGGCATTCGTTTTTGGCATCCGGGTGGTGATTTGCATCCTGTTGCTATTGAAACAGACGTGCATCCTGGTTTTATGACGGATTGGCAGCAGCCGCTTGTTGTTGCGCTTACTCAGGCGAAGGGCCTAAGTATTGTTCATGAAACGGTTTACGAGAATCGTTTTGGCTTTACTAAGCCTCTTGTGCAAATGGGTGCTATGGTTCAGCTGTATCGTGAATGCTTGGGTTCTCTTCCTTGCAGATTCCAGCAGCGCAATTACAAGCATTCTGCCGTGATTTTTGGTCCTACTCCTTTAACCGGTCAAGATATTGACGTGCCTGATTTGCGTGGTGGTTTTAGCCATCTTATTGCTGCTCTTGCAGCTCAAGGTCCGTCAAATGTGCGCGGTATTTCGTTAATTGATCGCGGTTACGCAGATTTCCGAGGCAAATTACTTGCTTTGGGTGCGAATATCGACTGACGCAATTTCCTTAAAAACCCATGTTTTTGTAGGATAATAAGCTTTTATCCACAATGTAAGAAAAAGCTTTTTTCTTACTAAATTTATCGTTACAGTAGTCGCAATTGTAATTTTTTTAAGATTGCGGAGGTGTAACGATGGTTTGCGTTGGTGGGCGTTACCAGTTGCTTGGTGAACTGGGTCGCGGTGGTACGTCAACAGTTTTTCTTGCTGTTGATACCGTCTTACACAAGCAGTGGGCTGTAAAAGAGACTTTGCTTCAAGGTGACGAAAAGTATCGACAACTTATTCTTCAATCATTACGAGCAGAAGTCGATGTATTAAAAGAATGCGATCATCCAGCTATTCCGCGCATTGTTGATTTTTTTGAAGAAAACGGCAGAGCGTACGCTGTTCGCGACTACGTAAAGGGTCGTTCCTTAAAATCGATAGTTGATGAGCAAGGCTTACAAGATGCTCAAACTGTGCGCGACTGGGGTATGCAATTATGTGCAGTTCTAGCTTATTTGCATTCGCATTATCCGCCAATTTTATACGGTGATCTTAAGCCTTCGCACGTTATGATTGCAGACGATGGTTCAGTTCGTTTAATTGATTTTGGTGCAGCTACGCAACTTTATACGCATAGCGGAGCACTTGATTTACGCACTATAGAACAGCCTGACGCGCGATTTGCAACTCCTCGTTTTACTGCTCCAGAAGTTATGAATCAAAGTTCATCTCTTTCAGCTTCAAGCGACGTGTATGCAATTGGCATGACATTGCGATACGCGTTACTTCCTAATGAAATGTCAAATGCGCACTTACGAACTACATCATCTAGCACAAATCGCATACTAACTGAGCAACTTATATCTGTTCTCGCAACTGCTACAGCGCTTAAACCTTCGCAACGATACCAGGATTGCGAAACTATGTTTTCTGCTTTGCAATCTTGCGGAAGTGTTAGTAATCAACTTTCTAAAAGTTATAGAAGTTCTAAAAGTTCTAAAAGTAGTCGCGCGCACTCGCTGATTCACAAGCGTAACCGCAATAAAGAGCACTATAGGCATAATCGCAGGAACCAAAATTCTAAAAGTAGTAAACATTTTCAAAAATATGGTTCTTGCTTAGAAAAATATGCTTGGCTTAATGAAAAGCATGGCGTTGCTATAGTAATAAGTTGCGTTATTGCTGTTTTGTCTATTTTGTTATTTAGTTGTTTAGGAGCATTAAGCAGCAATGCTGCTACGAAGCAGGCTAATCAAAATAGCGCGCCTAAAACAGCTGCGCCTACTGAGCATACGGCTAAATCTTCTGCTGAGTCTTCTGCTGAGCCTTCTGACGGGTCTTCTGCTGCAACGAAAAAACATAAGCAAAATAACGCAATTGAACGCATTAAAGCTGATTATAATTCGTATATTCGTTTAGCAGAACGCGAAAGTAGCGCAGATGTTGCATGTCGTTATATTGCGCGCGCAATGCAATTGCAAAACGATATGTTGAAGAAGAACTATATTAAGAAAATATCGTTCAAGCCGCTTCATACTTTATTAGAAATACAACTTGCAGATCAACAGTGGAGTGCAAGCGAAGAGAAAAGTTTTATGAATTTGCTTAATAAGTATGAAAAACAGTTACGTGAAAATACTAAAGATTGGGTGAATCTTACGGGAGCAGTTGGCAAAGCGTATTGGTATTACTTTGCCGGATTTTCTGGGAAAGTTAGTGCTATGGAACGACTTTCACGCATGAGAGTTGCGCAAGCATGGTTTATTGAAGCGCAAAAATATAAAAAAGAAGAAGTAGAAAAAGACAATTCTTCTTTAACTTCAGCTTCGGAAAAAATTGGAAATAATCTTTCTGAACAACATGCGTTTAGTATCTATATTGCTATTGCAGATGGTTATGCGCGTCTTGTTGATGTTGCGCAAGATTCTCCTAGCTTAGCGAAGTACCAGCAGTACGCTAGACAATTGCAGCAGCTAGTAACAATGGCACAGCAAGAAAAAAATGACGTTTTACGTGTAGATACTGGTGAACTTGTGTTGCAATCCTTACATTCGTGGCTACGAATGTTTCGTGAAAGTGGTTTCAGCAAGCAAGAATCTAAACAATTATGCGAAGACGCGCATAGTCTTCTTGAAGAAGCGCACGTTTCAAACGAGGATGTGCAATCTGGGCGCAAAATAGCGCTTGAAAGTGTTAAACAAATTTTAGACGAAATCAATAATGCTTTCTCACAAAATCAATAATTCTATAAAACTAGCGCATGAGTATTTAAAACTTATGAGTATTTAAAACCTACGAGTATTTAAAACTGAAATAAATTTTTGCATAAGGAAGTTAAAAAGGGGGAATATATGAAGAAGCAACATTTTCTAAAGAAAATTAGGCTAGCAAAACAAGCATTTTGCGCAAGATGGAGGAGTGGTATTGCGCTCGCATGCGCTATTATTGCGCTAATATTACCCTATAATTCTGCGGCTTTTGCAAAGAATATTTATAATCCGCAAACGGGCTTTAGCATAAGTCATATTTCTGTTATGCCCAATCAGACTTCTGTTCGCGCGATTTCTGGATACATGTTTACAAGAAAAGCTGTTTTGTTGCGAATATCTATTGGAGGAATGAATTTTTCAACTTTCAAAAGCGTGCGTAAATTCGCTGTAAATGTGGGGAAATATAGGGTGGCGAATGCTCAAGCCGCATTGAGTAAAATCGCTAATATTTCGTGCGCTAAGAATTTTCAGTACCAGCGTTCTTCGAACGAAGCTGTAATAAACGCAGAGTTAAACGCGGAAGGAATCTACGATTTGCGCGATGTGACTGTGAGCTTTAATGCAGCAAATATGAATCCTGTTAATATTACGAGTCAAAACAGGAATAATATGCGTAGGGAAGATTTGCGTTTTATTGTTATTGATTCAACTTCGCCTCGTTTAAGTGTTAATTATGATAATAAAAAGTCCTACGAAGGCAAATATTTTAGCGAAAAACGTTCGGCAAGAATAGTTATACAAGATAATTCTTTTGTTTTTTCTAAGATTTTTCGCGATGCTTTTCCGATTGCGCAAGTTTTTGAGAATGGTAAAAAAGTTTTAGAAATAACGGCTCAAAATTTTAAAAATGATGCCTCTAATCCAAACGTATGGTATTCGGATGTTGCGTTTTCTCGTGACGCAACTTGGGATGTGCAATACGGTGCGCAAGATTTATGCGGTAATGTAGCTTCTTCTTTGCGTAATAATTTTGTTATTGATGCTAATCCTCCAACGGTAACTATTTCTGGAGTTAAAAATGGTGGAGCTTACGCTCATGTCGTTGCTCCAAGTATTGTGATTAAAGATACTTGGTTAAAGCCGGAAAGCGTAACGTATTCTTTAATAAAAACGCAATCTTCTAAAAATTTACGGATTCCAGCATCGCTAAAAGCCAGTAATCAAAGCGTAATCGCTAAATATGCGAATTTTTATCACGGTAGTAAAGATGATGGCGTTTATGAGCTTAGCTGGAGTGCAAAAGATGTTGTAAATCATGCTATTCATGGCTCGTTGCAATTTTCTATGAATAGCAGTGGTTCTACTTTTAGCATTGACAGTTCAACTTCAGAAATGAACAACAAGCAGTTGAAGAATGCTAAAGATGTTCATATTGAAGAATTAAATCTAAGCGGTCTTGCTAATCCTGCAAAAGTAAGTGTTATTAAAGATGGTGTTGAAAAAGTATTGTCTAAGAATGATTTTTCTGTGTCGAAACGAATAGATAAAGGTTTTCAACGCTTAAGCTACACGATTTTTCATCGAAATTTTTCGGATAATGCGAATTATCGAGTGCGAATCGCATCTGTGGATAAAGCTGGTAACCATTCTTTTAGCGATAGTAGCGTTAAAACTAGCAAAGGCGTGATGCAAGCGTCTGCTTCTGCTGTTCAATTTACTGTTGACCATCTTGCGCCTCTTGCAACAGTATTTAATATGCGCAATAACGCAACGTATAAATCTTCTAAAGAAGGTAAATTATTGCGAATTAGCGCAAAAGATAACGCTTCTTTAAAATCAGTAAAAGTTAATATCGATGGTAAAACAAAGCATATTTGGCGCGGTAAAGCTGCGAATAAGCCGATGTTATCTATGAAAATTAAGCCAGATTCAATTTGCCATGACGTATTAGTAGAAGCGTTGGATTATGCAGGGAACGTAACTGAAGTGAAATATAGCAATGTAAAAGTTGTGCCTATTGAAAAAAATGGTGTAAAAATTTCAGATTCCGCAGAAAATGAAAATAGTGCCGATGCTGGAAATGGTGCGGATGCTGGAAATTCAAATGAAGATAATAAAGATAATAAAGATAATAAAAATTTAGATAGCGAAAAATCTTCAGAAGATAGTGAGTGGATTTCCAAATCTCAAGTTCAAAATCCGGAAAATATTAGCATAAAGGAGGATTCATTGCAGAAAAAGTCTGCAAATTCTTTGTCAATAATTGCGTACGTTGGCGTTGCTGTTACAGCAGTATTGTGTGCTTTTCTTGGAATTGGAATGCTCTACAATAAGCGCAGCCGCAGCAGAAAGTTGATTTTATAGTAACTAACTTTCAAAATAAAAAGCCCACTGCGGTGGAATGAATGCAGTGGGCTTCGTGGAGCTAATGGTAATCGAAACCACGACCTCTTCGATGCGAACGAAGCGCTCTACCAACTGAGCTATAGCCCCAATGTCTAAAGAAATACTTTCTTACAACAACTCTGCACACTGTACTACAAGTCACGTATAAAAACAATATTTTGCAAAGTGCAGCGTGCTAGAGTGTCGTAAACTATTAAGTTATTTGCTTAAGTTATTTGCCGGCTTTATTTGCTTTCTTTCTTAGCTTTCTTAGCTTTCTTCGCTTTGTGCGCTTTGTACAATCCAATAAAAGTTGGCACAAGTGAAATTAGCAAAATAGCAACAATTACAAGCTCGAAATTCTTCTGTACGAAAGGAATGTTCCCGAAGAAATAGCCAAGTAACGTAAAAAGTGACGACCATATAATGCCGCCAAGAATAGAAAATGGCGTGAAACGAACCCATCGCATTCCGGAAACTCCCGAAATAAAAGGCATAAATGTGCGAATAAATGGGAAGAATCGGCCTAAGAACACTGCTAATGGACCCCACTTTTCAATCATGGCTTCAGTTTTTGCAACGCGCTCTGGAGTAAGAGCTTTTACTTTGCCTGATTCTACAATGCGGCGGCCAAAGAAGTGTCCAATAAAGTAATTGCATTGATCGCCAATAATTGGAGCAATCCATACTACTAAAAGAAGAAGCGGCAGAGGCAACGCGCTGTGCCCGGTTTGTGCATCCGGAGCTGCGAAGAAGCCGGCCGCAAAAAGCAACGAATCTCCCGGCAAAAATGGGAAGAATACTACGCCTGTTTCAATAAAAACAATGAGAAAAATAAGTCCCAATGCTGGCGCTGTACCCATTGCAATCCAACTTGCAATAGCGGAACGTGGATCCTTAAGTAAGTTGACAATAAAATGAATAAATCCCATGATATCCTGTCGTAAATTCTGCGGGTATTATGCCGCTTGTTAAACAAAGTGAAGGCAAATGCCACTGATAAGAGCCTAGCAGTCGGCATAAACGGCAAAAACATGTGTTGCACGCTATTTGTTGCGCGCGTTATAGCATACAATACTAAAGTAGTGCGTAATATTGAAGTGTTTAATAATTTGAGAAAAATCGAGCGAAGACTGTAAGAAAGTTGTAAGAAAGGTAACTCATGACGTTAAACGATAAGCGTGATTCAGATCCTCAAAGTTTTGCTCCGCTTAAGCAAAGAAAACGTCCTAGTGCTGTAGATGCTAAAGCTGTAGATGTTAAAGCTGCAAGTGACAATAGTTCTAAATCTGCTTCTGAAGCTACTACTAAAACCGCCACTAAAACCGTAGAGAGCAAAGTTGCTAGTGAGTATTTAAGCTCAGATTTACCTGAAACCGATTTATCAATTGCTGATTTTTCTCGTAAACATGCGAATCCTAAGCGTTGGTGGTTTTATTTAGGAGTTTTGCTTGTTGCTATTGTGATTCCATACTGGATTGGACGCACTCTTGCTGTTCAATACACTTCTTGGGTTGTATCTCATTGCGCTGGATTGTCTCCACAAGGCGTTGTGTTTATTTCTTGGGTTGTAACTGTAGCTGCTTTTACAAGTCTTGCCATGGCTCTTATTGAATCTAATCGTTGGATTTGGCGTTTTGTTTTCTTGGTATTTCTTGCTTTAGAGCAGCTTATTGCAGGCTTGTGCATGCTGAGTATGAGTTTTTGGTATTCAACTTACGTAGTTTATGGATCTTCTGCAGGTCTTGCAAATGCTGCAAACTTAGGTATTATTTCCGCAGGTTTTGCAGTTGCTGCTTTTGCGATTATCTTCGTTGGATTACTAGTAATTATTCCTAAAAAATCTCCGCTTAATGTGCTAACTCGTAGCTGGGCATCATTCATTATGTTTTATGTTGTTGAGGTTTTGGCAATAGTGGTAGTTCTTTTTGGCGGTTTTATGACTGCAATGTAGCAGTTGCTTTTAAAAGTAAGTAAAAGTAAGTAAAAGTAAGTAAAAATAAGTTGTTTGTGCGTAGTTGTATTATAGAAATTCGGCGTGTAACGCCCGCGGATTCACAAGCGCTATAACAAAGGTTATGGCACCGCGCAGTGATATTAAGGAGGACGCCGTGGCATTAACGGCTGAAGATAAGAAGAATATTATCAACGAATACGCGACGCACGAGGGTGACACGGGTTCCCCAGAAGTGCAGGTTGCTTTGCTTAGCAAGCGCATTGCTGACCTTACTGAGCACTTGAAGGAGCACAAGCACGATCATCATTCTCGTCGTGGTTTGTTGCTCATGGTTGGTGATCGTCGCCGCCTTCTCGATTACTTGAAGCGCGTGGACATCAACCGTTATCGTTCTTTGATTGAGCGACTCGGCTTGCGTCGATAGTCTTTCTTAGCCCGGGCTTAAGCTCGGGCTTTTGTATAGTACATAATTGAAAGCATAATTAAAAATTGAAGCATAACTGAAGATTGAAGCATAACTGAAGATAATAAAATTTAAGATTGAAGCATAATTTAATACGGATGATTGAAGTAACCGAAACAAAAAACACTACGAAATATTGGCGTAACGCAAGTGTTGCAAAGATTGCAAATATTCGCATTGATGGTAATAGTGCGAAGTTGCCAATGTTATTACGCATGTTGGTTGATTAGGTAAGTTAAGAAAAGGAGGAACCCGTGGAGGGTCCCGAAATTAAGGCTGTAGAAGCCGTTATTGATAATGGTTCATTTGGTAAGCGCACGCTGCGCTTTGAAACTGGTCGCCTTGCTCAGCAAGCTGATGGTGCTGTTGCTGCATATTTGGATGACGATTCCATGATTTTGTCGACGACGACTGCAGGATCTAGCCCGAAGGAAAATTACGACTTCTTCCCATTAACTGTTGATGTAGAAGAAAAAATGTACGCTGCTGGAAAGATTCCAGGATCTTTCTTCCGCAGGGAAGGCCGTCCTTCTAATGAGGCAACGTTGGCATGCCGCATTATTGACCGCCCGTTGCGACCACTGTTCCCACACACTCTTCGTAACGAAGTTCAGGTTGTGGAAACTGTTTTGTCTATTAATCCGGACGATGCTTATGACGTTATTGCTTTGAATGCTGCGTCTGCATCAACTATGATTTCTGGTTTGCCATTTGAAGGCCCAGTTTCTGGCGTCCGTTTGGCTTTGATTGATGGCCAGTGGGTTGCTTTCCCACGTTGGAGCGAACGCGAACGCGCTGTGTTCGAGATTGTGGTTGCTGGCCGCGTAATCGACAACGGCGATGTTGCAATCGCAATGATTGAGGCTGGAGCTGGTAAGAACGCTTGGAATTTGATTTACAACGAGGGTCAAACTAAGCCAGATGAGGAAGTTGTTGCCGGCGGTTTGGAAGCTGCTAAGCCATTCATTAAGGTAATTTGCGATGCTCAAAACGAGTTGAAGCGTATTGCAGCTAAGGAAACTAAGGAATTCCAGCTATTCCCAGAGTATACTGACGAACTTTACGCTCGCATTGACGAGATTGCGCATGCTGATTTGAACGAGGCTCTCTCTATTGCAGAAAAGCTTCCTCGCCAAGACCGTATTGCGGAAATTAAGGAAAATGTGCGCGAAACAATTGCGCAAGAGTTCACTGATATGGACGAAGCTGAGAAGGAAAAGGAACTCGGCAACGCCTTCAAGGAATTGCAGCGTCAGATTGTTCGTCGTCGTATTTTGACTGAGGATTATCGTATTGACGGCCGCGGTTTGCGTGATATTCGTACGCTTTCTGCTGAAGTTGATATTGTTCCACGCGTTCACGGTTCTGCACTTTTCCAGCGTGGTGAAACTCAGATTCTTGGTGTTACTACTTTGAATATGTTGAAGATGGAACAGCAAGTTGATGCGCTTTCTGGCCCACAAACCAAGCGCTACATGCACAACTACGAAATGCCTCCATACTCCACTGGTGAAACTGGCCGCGTTGGTTCTCCAAAGCGTCGCGAAATTGGTCACGGTGCTTTGGCAGAGAAAGCTTTGGTGCCTGTGTTGCCAAGTCGTGAAGAGTTCCCATACGCTATTCGTCAGGTTTCTGAGGCTATTGGTTCCAACGGTTCTACTTCTATGGGTTCCGTGTGCGCTTCTACGCTTTCCTTGCTTGCTGCAGGCGTGCCTTTGAAGGCTCCGGTTGCTGGTATTGCTATGGGCTTGGTTTCTGGCGATGTTGATGGAAAGCACATCTTTAAGACCTTAACCGATATTCTCGGTGCAGAAGATGCTTTTGGAGATATGGACTTCAAGGTTGCTGGTACTTCCGAGTTTATTACTGCTTTGCAGCTTGATACTAAGCTTGATGGTATTCCAGCTGATATTTTGGCTGCCGCTTTGCAGCAGGCTCACGAAGCTCGTACAACTATTCTTGAGGTTATTAACGAGTGCATTGATTGCCCAGCAGAAATGAGCCCATTTGCTCCACGAATTATTACCACTACTATTCCTGTGGATAAGATTGGTGAAGTAATTGGCCCTAAGGGCAAGATGATTAACCAAATTCAGGAAGATACTGGTGCTGAGATTGCTATTGAGGATGACGGCACAGTTTATATTGCTTCCGAAGGTGGAGAAGCTGCTCAGAAAGCAAAGGAAATCATCGATTCTATTGCTAATCCTCATATTCCAAAAGCTGGCGAAACTTTCACTGGTAAAGTTGTGAAAACTACAAGCTTTGGTGCTTTTGTGAATTTGACTCCTGGCACCGATGGCTTATTGCATATTTCGCAAATTCGCAATTTGGCTAATGGCGAACGTATTGACACAGTTGAGGATGTGCTTAAGGAAGGCGATGATGTTGAGGTTATCGTACAAAGCGTAGATGAGCGCGGTAAGATTTCCTTAGCAATTCCAGGATTTGAGAATCAGGAATCTTCGGCTCCAGCTCCTCGCGAAAATCGCGGACGTGGTTCGCGCGACGATCGTGACAGCCGCGGTGATTATCGTGGACGTGCACGTCGTGACGACCGTGATGACCGCGATGACCGCGATGATCGAGATCGTGCGGATCGTGACGATCGTCCTCGCCGTCGTATGCGCGATGATCGTGATGATCGTGACCGTGCGGATCGCGACGAGCGTGATAATCGTTACGATCGCGACAATCGCGACAGCCGCTACGAAGACCGTAACGTGCGTCGTGACGACCGTCGCTCGGATCGTGACGATCGTTACAATGACAACGATTTTGACGATCGTCCTCGCCGCAACTTGCGCCGTGACGACCGTGATAATCGTGACGATCGCTACAATGATCGCGACAATCGCGACAGCCGCGATAATCGCGACGATCGCAGCGAACGCGCAACTCGCAGGTCTACAGAAAACCGCCGTGGCTTAGATCGAAACCCACGATACGCTGCAGACGACAATCACTACGACGAATATCGTTCAGCTCGCGAAGAGCGTACAGAGCGTCCTCGCCGTCGCGTACGCCGCGATTTTGATCCATTCGAGGAAGATTAATCGCATAAAATTATCGAAAATAAATACTAATCGATAATAAATAAATTAATAATTTACGAAATGCCTTCAAATTGCTTTTGCGTTTGGAGGCATTTTAAAACTGTTTAAAATAAGGAAAAATATGGTAATGCATCGCGATTTAGGCTCGTTTAATACAACAGCTATTGGTTTTGGCGAAATGCCTTTAACAATTGAAAATAATCTCGGTCACGATATGGGAATCGAAACAATTCATGCAGCTCTCGACGCAGGCTGCACCCATATTGACACTGCTTGGGCATATTACTGCTCCGGAGGTGAAGAGCAAACCGGCGAAAAGCTTGTTCACGAAGCTTTAAGCACTTGGAAAGGCGATAAATCTTCTATTTTAGTTGCAACAAAAGTTGGGCATTTCCGTAACTTTACGGATGGCCGTCCAACGTGGGGCAAAGATGGAAAGCCTGAGCATTTAATTCGCCACGCAAAAGAGTCAGCTATGGTGCTGGGCGTAGATACTATTGATTTGCTTTACTTCCACAGGCCGGATCCAGAAGTGCCATACAACGAATCTATTGAAGCAATGCAACAGCTGCTTGACGAAGGTGTGGCGCGCGAAATCGGCATTTCTAACGCTTCTGTGGAACAAATTGATATTGCTCGCAACATTTTAGGAAATAAGTTAGTTGCTGTGCAAAACCAGTATTCGCCGGTTCATTTAGAAAACGAAGATACGTTGCAATATTGCGAAAAGCTTGGAATTGCTTTCGTATGCTGGAGTCCGTTAGGAGGATTCCGACACCCGTATGACGATCATCTTTTTGACCCATTCCGCAAAGTTGCCGAGGCTCATGGCGTAAGCTACCAGCAGGTTGTTTTGGCTTGGGAACTTGCAAAAGGTAATCACGTATTTGTAATTCCTGGAGCGCATAGGCCAGCTACTATTTTGGACAGCTTAAAAGCTTCAGATTTGCAATTAAGCGATGAAGAATTGGCTTATTTGGGATGAAAGAAAGCAAAATATGCAACAAACAAGCGTAACAGGCATGCCTCTTCCTCATGAAGACGAAGAAGGAACGCCAATTCCTGTAACTATTCCAGTATCACTGGGTGCTAGAACTCATGCTGTTTTTACTACAAGACTAGGTGGAATTTCTGAAGGAGCTTTTGCTTCTCTTAATTTGGGCGGACGCGCAGAAGATAGTGCGGAAGCTGTTGCTAGTAATCGCGCGTCTTTGCAGCGAGCATTACAAGCGGACTTGTCTTTGGTTGCTCAAGTGCATGGAAAAGAAGTTTTTGATGCGGATACTGTAGTTGATTCATGGAATACTTCTTACGGATTCGACGCAACCGGTTTCGCAGATTCTAAATTGCGTATTGAATCAGATGCGCAAGTTTCTACAGCTTGCTCGCTTGCTTTGGGAATGTTTGCAGCCGACTGCTTGCCTGTTTTACTTGCGGATGACGAAGCTGGAGTTATTGCTGCAGCTCATTGCGGCAGAAAAGGCTTAATGGCTGGAGTTCTTGATGCAACTATTGAAGCAATGTGCGAAAAAGGCGCTGAACGCTCGCGCATAAATGCGGTTTTAGGCCCGTGCATTTGCGCAGACTGCTACGAAGTTGGCGAAAGTATTGCGTGCGATTTTGAAAAACGATACCCACAAACTGTAACAAAAACTCGTTTTGGCGGTTTAGGTATTGATATTGCGGAAGCTGCACGAATCGACTTAGCTCTTGCAGGAGTAGCAAATATTGTTGACGCTTTGCCTCGAGTTACTGCAGCTACGCAATATTTGCAGGAAGATGAGGAATTGCGCACAATTTGCGAAGTAGACGGTGAGGGAGCATCTTTGCCGGAACGTTTGCAAAATTTGCAAAATCCAATGTGCACTTTGGAAAATCCTTTGTGGTATTCGCATAGACGCGCGCAACTTGCAGGAAAATCGCATGAAGGAAGACTGCTAGCTTTAGTAATTAAAGATAAATAATTTAGTAAGTTATAAAGCATGCAAAAAACGTTCGCAACACACGAGTATTTTGCGCACTTAAGTGATAGCGTTGATGCTGATGGTGTGTGCACAGCGGTCGGTGCAGCTGTGCGGGGGCTTGTGAAAGGAATATTATGGTAGCGGATTTATTCCCAACCGCTCTGCGTGGGTACGATAAAGACAAGGTAAACGAAGCCTTTGCAAACTATGAGCGCACTATTTCGCGATTGCGTGAACAAGTGCGTTCTAGCGATGAATCTATTTTGCAATTACAAGCACAATTGCAAGAAGAAAAAAATAATGTAAAACGCGCAAAAAGCGGAAATACTTTCGCATCTTTGGGTGCAAATGCGCAACAATTACTGGCTTCTGCAGAACAAACAAGTGCGCAATTACTTGAACGTGCTAAGCAGGATGCTGCATCAATCAAGAAGAATGCACAAGCACAAGCTGGAACGTTACTTAATAACGCAAAGCTAGATGCAGCGCATTTAATGCAAGAAGCTAAAACTAAAGCTGACACAATGCTTTCAAATGCTACGCAAAAGTCGACTCAAATGATGCAAGCAGCTCAAGAAGATTCTGCGCGTTTGCGTGATACTACAGCAAAAGATGTGCAAGCACAAAAAGATGCTGCAGAATTAGCTTTGCAAAATGCTCACGAAGAACACACTAAGCGTATGGCTTCAGAGCGAGCTCAGCAAGAAAGCAGCATTTCGCAACTTAAGTCGGAAGCTGCTCAAAAAATTGCTGAACAGCGTGCTGCAGCAAACGAAGAAATTGCTCGTGCTAAAGCGGAAACAAATGATCAAATTGAATCTGCTCTTGCCGAAGCAAATAAGAAGCTGGCTGATATGCGTGAGCATGCTTCTAAGATGATGGCAGATGCTCAACGTAAGGCTGGAGAAATTACGGATGCAGCTAGCGCGAAAGCTCAGGAAATTGCTGATGATGCTCAAGTTGAGCGCACTCGCACATTAAGCCAGGTTAGTGCTGAAGTTGAGCAAATTCGTGCAGATATTGCTTCCCAGCAAGAAGAAGCTACGAAGAAGGTTGATGCGTTACTTTCTGGCTTGAAAGAAAAGGAAAGTGCAGCTCAGGAAGAAGCAGATGCTTTGGTTGCGCGCGCAAAAACTGTGCATCAGGAAGCTGATGATTATGCTGCGCAAACGCATAAGGCTGCGGACGATCAGGCTGCGGAAATTGTGCGCAAAGCTATGCAAGAAGCAACTGCTCAAGTTGAAGAGCGTAGGGCTGCAGCACAGCAGGAGCTTGATGGAATGACTGCGCGTTTGAGCCAGTTGCAGCATCGCGAAGCAACTATTACTCAGCGCGTTACGGAATTGCGCTCGCTGTTTGCTAACGCGTTCTCCGGTTTTGATTTTGGCGATGCTCAGCAGAGCCAGCCGGTTAATCAGGCTTCTGACGATGGTGACGATTCGTCTGATGCGCAATCTTCTGCAGATGCAAAACAAGCTCAGCGTGAGGTTCAAGCTGCTTTGGCGGAATCTGCTGAAAATGCGGACGATGCTGAATAGTGCCGAATGCTGCTGAAACTGCCGAAGTGCTGAAGTGCCGAAAGTGCAGAAGTGCAGAATAGAAAGAAAATTAGTAAAATAAATTTTCTAACTAAATTTTCTAAATAAATTTAAGTAAATAATTAATAGGAAAGGTAAGAATAGTGACTGAAATCACCGCTCTAACTGATGAAGCATTGCAGGGTTTGCGTGAGGATTTTGAAGCAAATCCATTGAACCGTTTGGCTATGAATGGTGTGACTGCTGCTGGAATTGATAAGTTTGCGCGTAACTATGATCGCGCGCGCTTGCTGCAGCGTCGTTTTTCCACGATTGTTGACAACGGCGATGCTACGCATCAGGATCGTTCTGGCCGTTGCTGGCTGTTTAGCTCGTTGAACGTGGCTCGTTTTATTGCGAAGAAGTCCCTCGGCTTGAAGGAGTTTGAGTTTTCGCAGAATTATGCCATGTACTATGACAAGCTTGAGCGCGTGAATTATTTCTTGAAGGATGTTGCTGCTTTGGTGCGTGCAGGGGAGCCTTCGGATTCTCGCTTGATTCAGCACTTGTTGCATGACGTTATGGGCGACGGCGGCCAGTGGACTATGGCTATGAACGTGTACAAGAAGTATGGTGCTGTTCCTAAGGATTTGTTCCCGGAGACTGCTTCTTCTAAGAATACGGGCGCTATGAATACGCAGTTGCGTGCGCTTTTGCATACTGCTGTGGCTCATATGTATGCGAATGCTACTGAAATTGATGAGATTATTGCGGATGCTACTGCTGCAGGTCACAGGATTTTGACGATTCACTTGGGTGAGCCACCTAAGAGCTTTGATTGGGAGTGGACTGATAGCGACGGTAAGTTCCATCGTGACGGCGAGATTACTCCGGTTGAGTTCTGGAAGAAGTATGTGAATGCTGGTCTTGAGGATTATGTGTGCTTGGTTGACGATCCTCGCGCTGAACATCCTAAGGGCAAGAAGATTGCTATTGAGCACTTGGGTAATGTTGCAGGAGGAGACGCAACCGAGTATTTGAACGTGCCAAACCAGTTTATGAAGGATTGCGTGCGTAAGATTTTGGTTGAGAAGGGCATTCCAGTTTGGTTTGGTGCCGATTGCCATCCTATGATGGATCGCGAAAATGGCGCTTGGGCTACGGATTTGTTCGAGTACGGCCGCGTTTATGGCGTTGATTTTGATTTGGATAAGGAAGCGCGCGTGCGTTTTGCTGATTCTGCGATGAATCATGCTATGGCTTTTGCTGGCGTGGATGTTGCTGATGATGGAACGACTACTCGTCGTTGGCGCGTTGAGAACTCTTGGGGCACTGACATTGCGGATAAGGGTTACTTTACGATGAGTGACGATTGGTTTACTGAGTACGTGTATGAGGTTGCTGTTCCGAAGAATATGCTTCCGGAAGAATATCGCAAGGCCCTAGAAGAGCCAGCAATTGTATTACCGGCATGGGATCCAATGGGCGCTTTGGCCTAGCTTAAGCGCATTGGGCGCTTAAGCTACCCCAAAGCGCCGCGCTCACTATTGCGAAAAGCACAGTGTGCTTTTCGCGTGAGCGCGGCGGTGTTCGCGTCTTTATCTTAAGACGCGAACACCGACCACACCAAATTAGGTTTTTATAGGATGGTGAACAAATGTCTTCTACAGCTGAGCAGCGTACTTCTCGCGCGGTAAAGAAGGAAGTTGAGGAGGGGCGCAACCCTCTTAACTCTGCGAAGTTCCAGCGCTGGGAGGACCAGGTTGGTGTGGATCGCATTATTAACCGCCGCGTATTGGAGCTGGAGCCACTGCCGACTCCTGCTCAGGTGCTTGGTGAGTTGCCGTTGTCGCCGTATGCGCAGGATATTGTTGCTGAGTCGCGCGATGAGATTCGTGGCTGTTTGAATGGCGACGATGATCGCTTGTTGGTTATTGTTGGCCCGTGTTCTGTGCATGATCCTAAGGCTGCTCTTGATTATGCGAGTCGTTTAGCTAAGTTGCGTTCGGAGCTTGAAGATGAGCTTCTTATTGTTATGCGCGTGTATTTTGAAAAGCCGCGCACGGCTCTTGGCTGGAAGGGTTTGATTAACGACCCGGATATTGATGGAACGCATGATATTCATAAGGGTTTGTTGCTTGCGCGTAAGACTTTGCTTGGCGTGTTGGATGCTGGTTTGGCTGCTGCTACTGAGTTTTTGGAGCCGACTAGCCCGCAGTTTATTGCGGATGCTGTGAGCTGGGGTGCGATTGGTGCGCGTAATACTGAGTCTCAGATTCACCGTCAGCTTGCTAGTGGTCTTTCTATGCCGGTTGGTTTTAAGAATGCTACTGATGGTTCTGTTTCTGCGGCTGTGAATGGTTGCTTGGCTGCGAGCCAGCATCATACGTTCTTTGGTATTGATCATCTTGGTCGCGCTTGTGCTGTGCAGACTCTTGGCAACCCGGACTGCCACGTGGTTTTGCGCGGATCTAGTAAGGGTCCGAATTATGATGCTGCGTCGGTTGCTTCTGCTGTGGCTTCGATTCGTTTGCGTTTGGGAACTGGTTGCGTGGCTTCTAACGGCGTGGTTGTGGATTGCTCGCACGGTAATTCTGGCAAGGATGAGCATCGCCAGATTGAGGTTGTGCGTGAGATTGCGGATCGTTTGGCTGCTGGCGAGCAGGGCATTAAGGGCGTTATGATGGAGAGCTTCTTGCAGGGTGGTAATCAGGATCCTGCTCCTCTTAGCGAGCTTGAGTACGGCAAGTCTATTACGGATCGTTGTATTTCTTGGGAAGATACTGCCGATTTGCTAAGAACCTTAGCTAAATCTGTTGCAACACGCCGTAGAGATTAGAGATTGTAGTAAGATAATCTCAATTTACTTCTACTTGGCTTATATTCCTTACTGTATTTGCTGCCTATTTTGCATTATATTTTGCGTACAAGGGAGTGTGTTGAAATGTATAACGAAGACTTGAATAAAGCGAATAAAGCAGATAAAGCTAATAAAGGTTTTATGTGTAAGGCGCTACCAGTGGTGCGTTATGTGTTGTTTGCTTTGATTGCAACTGGTGTTATTTTGCTTGCTTTTGCGTGGTATCGTGGCACTCATAGTGCTGGGTATACGGTTGTTACGTTTTCTGCTTTGTGGTTTAGCGTTTTTATACCGTTTGTAACTGGAATTGCTTTGCTTGTTTTTGCTAACGGATGGCGTCGCATTGTTGGCACTTTAGTTTGTGTGTTGATTATAGCTGGATCTTTCGCTTTTCTTGCTCTGCAGAATCAAATCATTGCGTTTTTCAATGTTCCTGTTGTGAATCCTTGGTTTGATTTTCAGTGCGACGCATTGCTGAAGATTGCTACTTTAAGTTTTGTTATTATGACTTTAGTATGCGTGTTTTTGGTTAAGAATAACGATAAATGCGTAAGTAGCGAAGTAAAAAAAGGATGATTCTTAATGTCTAATACTGAAAAACTTGCGGAAACTGATATTACTAAAGTTGCTATTGTTGGCGCTTTGGATGAGGAAGTTGCGCATATTGCTAGCGCGCTTGAAAACGTGATTCACGATAAGTCTGCAAGTCTTGACGTATCTTGCGGCACTCTTGACTCGGCGAATGGCAGCAAAATCGAAGTTGCAGCTACGGTTGGCGGAATGGGCTTAGTAAATGCTGCTGCAACTGTGCAATATCTTATTGACGCATACAATCCTCAAGCCGTAATTTTTTCTGGAATTGCAGGAAATCTTAATAAAAATTTGCATACGAACGATGTTGTTCTTGGAAAAACTGTAAAATATCTCGATACTGATATGCGCTTAATTGGCCAGTGGAAGCCGTTTGCAAGCGAGTTTCATTCGGATGATTATCTTCTTAAAGTAGCTAGCAAAGTGCTTACTGATATGAAAATCACGCATATTGCTGGAACGATTGCGTCCGGCGGTTATTTTGTTGATTCGCCAGAAAAAGTTGCGGAAGTAATTGCAGCTACTCAAGCGGATGCTGTGGAAATGGAAGGCGCAGCCGTCTTGCATGTTGCTGCTCGTAACGATGTTCCTGCACTTGTTGTGCGCGCAATGAGCGATAATGCGGACACAAAATACGAGGATTTTCACACTTTTGATATTTCCGAATACGCGGACACGGCTGCAAAAATTACGGTAAATATTCTTCGCAATTTGTGACATTTCGACACGCTGAGGCGGTCGCCGACTTACTTCGCACGCAAGTCGCGCAATCTCTAGCGCCAAATACCGCCATTTTTAGTACTCACTTTATTTTTGCCGGTGCGGTTTAACCCACCTGTTTACGATAGTTGCGTTAATAAAAAAAGATAGGGTAATTTAAGGAAATGCGCCCAATTCGCAAATACGGCTATAGGAACGCGAAAGTGTGGTGGGGCGCAATGCAATTCTTCGCGAAAGGAAAGAAGAATATGCGTAACTATATGAATAAGTCAAATATGAATAAATTGAATACAATCAAAGTAAATACGAATAAAAGCGCTCTTAAGTTCCGTAGTATCGCTGCGGCAGCGCTAACTTTCGGCTTGTGCGCAACTTGCGCTGCTTGCGGCGACAATGTTCCTGCAGACAACAACAACGCAACTGGCGCACAGAATGCAAAAATTTCCGGAAACTTCCAAGGCTCTGGCGCTTCTTCGCAGCAGGTTGCAGTAGAAGCGTGGATCGCAGGATTCCAATCTAAAAATCCTGGCACTAAAATCGCCTATAATCCAACTGGCTCTGGCGCTGGCGTTACTACTTTTATGACGGGAGCCACAGCATGGGCTGGGTCCGATAAATCGCTAAGTGACGACGAAGTAGAAAAATCAAAGTCGGTTTGCGCAAATGGCACTACAGCTTTCGACGTTCCAGTATACGTATCTCCAATCGCTGTAATCTTTAATCTAAAAGGCGTTTCGGATGCTGGAAAACACATAAATATGGACGCTTCTACAATTGCTAAAATTTTCGACGGCAAGATTACGCGCTGGAATGACGATGCAATTAAATCGCAAAATCCTAAGCTAAAGCTT
Organism: Gardnerella sp. CCPDSM; assembly: GCF_056754715.1. Classification (NCBI taxonomy): domain Bacteria; kingdom Bacillati; phylum Actinomycetota; class Actinomycetes; order Bifidobacteriales; family Bifidobacteriaceae; genus Gardnerella; species Gardnerella sp. CCPDSM. Next base: position 171,265 of record NZ_JBQEQO010000003.1, on the reverse strand, counting down.
CCAGACACTCCAATTACTGTTGTTCACCGCTCCGATAAGTCCGGCACAACGCAGAACTTCTTAAGCTATGTTAAGGATGCAGCTCCGGACGATTGGTCGCATGATCTTTCTGAAAACTGGCCAAATAGCGTCGGTCAAGGCGCAAAAGGCACTTCCGGTGTTGTGTCAACAGTTCGCATGGCTGACGGTGCTATTGGCTACGCTGATTTTTCGCAAGTTGGAAAGCTCGGCACTGTTGCTGTGAAGGTGGGGGATACTTATAATGAGATTTCTCCTGAAGCGGCTTCGCAAACTTTGGCTGATTCCGAGATTGATTCTGATATTTCGGCAAAATATCCTAACCGCGTTGTTATGAAAATTAATCATAATACGCAAACTAAGGGCGCTTACCCGATTGTGCTGGTTTCTTACGATATTTCTTGCCCGGTTTATAAAGATTCTGGAACTGCTCAGTTTGTGAAGTCTTGGCTTAGCTACGTAACTAGCGCGGAAGGTCAGAATGCTGCTTCTTCTGCTGCTGGAACGGCTCCACTTCCACAAAATTTGGTTGGCAAAATTAACAAGTCAATTAATACAATAAAAATCGGAAAGTAAAATAAAAAGTAAAAACTTTTCGTAACTGATATTATAAAAATATTAGTTAAAAGGAGCATGATTGAGTTCTACGAAAAATACGACAGCAGTTGCGAATAGCGCAAATGATGCTACTAAAATTTCTGAGAGCAATAGCAAAAATTATGCAGGCACTCATATTGCGGATCGTCTTTTTAAAGGCGTGGCTGCAGGCTGTGGCGTGCTGATTTTGATTGTTCTTACTGCAGTTGCGCTATTTTTACTGTTTCGTGCTTGGCCGCTAATAAGCGGAGATCAAGCGCAAGTAAGTCGCGTATTTTACGACTTTACTGGCGGTAAAGCGCACGATTTTATAAGTTACGTAGCTCCTCTTATTTTTGGAACTGTACTTATGTCTGCGCTCGCACTGCTGTTCGCATTTTTCGTTGCAATCGGCATCGCGCTGTTTATTGCGTATTATGCTCCTAAAAAAATTGTTCCGCTTTTAAGCGGAGTTGTTGATTTGCTTGCTGCAATTCCGTCCGTAATTTATGGTTTGTGGGGCGGATTGGTGCTTGTGCCAGCAATGTATCCGTTCTGGGATTGGGTTTCTAAACTTTTTGGTTGGATTCCGCTATTTTCTGGTCCTGTGGCGAATCCTTCCAGAAGTGCTGCAACTGTTAGCTTAGTTTTGGCTGTTATGATTTTGCCCATTATTACTTCGATGGCTCGCGATATTTTCCAGCAGGCTCCTCGCTTGCAGCAGGAGGGCGCGCTGGCGCTCGGTGCTACGAAGTGGGAGATGATTAAGTTAGCTGTTTTGCCGTTTGCAAAGTCGGGTATTGTGTCGGCTTCTATGCTTGGGTTGGGTCGTGCTCTTGGCGAAACAATGGCAGTTTTGATGATTTTGTCTCCTGGATTTACTTTTGGTATAAATATTTTCAAAGCTTCCCAAAATCAAACTATTGCTGCAAATATTGCAGCGCAGTATCCGGAAGCGAATGGTCTTGGCGTAAGTGCGCTTATTGCAACCGGCTTAGTTTTGTTCGTTATTTCTTTTGCAGTCAACTTTATTGCTCGCAAAATTACAGGAAAGGCGGGCGCATAAATGGCGAATCAAATTAATAAATCTAACGAAGGTGCTGTAGATTCTGCAGAAAATTCCGCAGCAAATCGCGCAGAAAATTCCGCAGCTCCTGTTATCGACTTCAACAAATTCCGCCCAACTAGATCTTCTCTTGCAGCGCGCAAACGCAAAGATATGCTTATGCGCGTGCTTATTTTCTTGTCTTTCGTAGTTGCAGTTATTCCTTTGGCTTCGCTGCTTTTAACAACAATTATTAACGGCATTAAGCGCTTAAATCTTGACTTTTTAACGCATAATATGACCTACGTTGTGGGCGGAAATGCCACTGGAACTGGCGGTTACGGCGGAATTTTACACGCAATTATTGGAACTCTTGAAATAACTTTTGGAGCTATGCTTATTTCGATTCCAATTGGAATCATGTGCGCAGTTTACTTAGTGGAGTATGCTAGCGGAAGCAAAATGGCTCGAATAATTAACCTACTAGTTGACGTAATGAGCGGTATTCCGTCAATTGTTGCTGGCTTGTTTGCGTTTTCTATGTTTGCGCTTTTTGCAGGTCCTGGAACTATTAACGGTTTTGAAGGTTCCGTTGCACTTTCGCTACTTATGCTTCCAACTGTTGTAAAATCTTCGCAAGAAATGCTAAAAATTGTGCCGAACGATTTGCGTGAGGCTGCTTTAGCTTTGGGAGTAACAAAGCAGCGCATGATTACAAAAATTGTTCTGAGAACTGCTCTTCCGGGAATTGTGTCTGGATGCATTCTTGCTGTTGCGCGTGTGATTGGCGAAACTGCGCCGCTTCTTATGGCTGCAGGTTTTATTGCTTCCACGAATTTCAATTTATTTGATGGCCAGATGACGACTTTGCCAGTGTATGTTTACCAAGAATATTCTAAACTTTCTGCGAACTGCCCAGCTAATGCGCCGGCTTCTTGCGTAACTTCAATTCCTATGGAACGCGCGTGGGCTGCGGCTTTAACTCTTATTGTGGTTGTGCTGTTACTAAATATTATTGGTCGAGTCGTTTCTAGAGTGTTTGCAGTAAAAGCGAGATAAAGCGAAATAAGTCAAAGTCAATCTGGAATAAAACGAAATAAGCGAAATAAACGAAACAAGCAAAATAAGCGAAATAAAGCAAAACAAGCGAAATAAAGCAAAACAAAGCAAAATAAATTTTTAGAAAGCGAGCATAAAATGGGTCAACGAATTGATGTGAATCACCTAAATATTTATTATGGTGATTTTCTTGCTGTAGAAGACGTGAATATTAATATTGAGCCGAATAAAGTTACGGCTTTTATTGGACCTTCCGGCTGCGGAAAATCAACAGTTTTGCGCACTTTAGATCGCATGCACGAAATCACGCCGGGCGCTCGCGTAGAAGGTCAAGTGCTTCTTGAAGGCCGCGATTTATACGGCAAAGATGTGGATCCTGTGGCGGTTCGACGCGACGTTGGCATGGTTTTTCAGCGTCCGAATCCATTCCCAACTATGTCAATTCGCGAAAATGTGCTTGCTGGAGTTCGTTTGAATAATCGCAAGATTTCTAAGAATGACGCCGACGACTTAGTTGAGTGGGCTTTGCGCGGAGCAAATTTGTGGAATGAAGTAAAGGATCGCTTAGATAAGCCTGGAATTGGTCTTTCTGGAGGTCAGCAGCAGCGACTTTGCATTGCTAGAGCGGTGGCAGTGCATCCGCAAGTTTTGCTTATGGACGAGCCTTGCTCGGCGCTTGATCCTATTTCAACTCTTGCAGTAGAAGATTTGATTAACGATCTTAAAAACGAGTACACGATTGTGATTGTTACTCACAATATGCAGCAGGCTGCGCGAGTTGCTGACTACACAGCATTCTTTAATTTGAAGGCTGTTGGCAAGCCGGGCCATTTGGAGTATTTTGCGGATACTACGACTATGTTTAACAATCCGCGCAATGCCGAAGCCGAGCGCTATATTTCCGGTCGCTTTGGGTGAGTTTTGCGTTGTTTTTTCAGCCGTTTTGCTGAATTTTTAACACTTTTACCTTTGTGAGTTGGTCAGCACGTGCGCGTAAGGTCAGAGCTGTTCGGTTGTTCAAAGCTTTCGCAATTTTCATAATTTTATTTGAGATTTTGTGGTGCTTTTGTTCTTCCGGCGAGTCGCAGTAACCTCTGCGTGAATGCCCAAATGTAATTGCGTCCGCGATTGCTCAAGTGCTTTCGCCGCGCTTTCTATGGTCTTTTGCGCTGTAAAACCAAGGAACAGAGAGTTTATGGAAAAGTTCTTCCATCTCAAAGAAAACGGCACGAATGTATCAACGGAGATCACTGCAGGTCTCACTACATTCTTCGCAATGTCGTATATTATCGTCGTAAATCCAATGATTTTAAGCCAAACTGGCATGCCTAAGGGTGGCGTTTTCCTCGCTACAATCATCGCAGCAATCATTGGTACCCTTGTTATGGGCTTGTTTGCTAACGTACCTTACGCACAGGCTGCAGGCATGGGTCTTAACGCATTCTTTACTTACACAGTTTGCTTCGGATTGCACTTTACATGGCAAGAGGCCATGTGCATGGTGTTCTTGTGCGGTTTAATTAACATTATTATTACCGTTACAAAAATTCGTAAAATGATTATTCGTGCCATCCCGACTTCGCTTCAGCAAGCAATCGGCGGTGGCATTGGTTTATTTGTGGCCTATGTGGGCATGATGAGCGTTGGCTTGATTACTTTTACTTCCAAGGATCCTGCCGCCGCTGCAAAGAGTAAACCAACTGCTGCTATTCCAGGTCTTGCTGTTATGAATAACCCTGTGCTTTGGTTATTCCTTATTGGACTTCTTTTTGCTATTGTTCTTACAGTTCTTAAAGTTCGCGCAAGCTTGCTTATTACAATTATTGCAACCTCTTTAATTGGTATTCCTTTGGGCTTGACTTCTTTGAACAATGCAGTGTCTGTTACTGACGCTTTTGCTCAGCTCCCAACTACTTTCGGCGCTATTTTTAGCGATAAGGGCTTTGCATCTTTGTTTGCTGATCCTGCTCGTTTGCCGCTTGTGTTGGTAACTATCTTCGCATTCTCAATGTCGGATACTTTTGACACTCTCGGAACCTTTATTGGTACCGGCCGTCGCACTGGTATTTTCTCCGAGGAAGACGAGAAGGCTTTGGAGAACGGCTCCGGCTTTAGCTCCAAGATGGATCGTGCTTTGTTCGCTGATTCTATTGCTACTTCCGTTGGTGCAATTTGCGGTACTTCTAACACCACTACTTATGTAGAATCTGCTGCTGGTATTGGTGCCGGCGGTCGCACTGGTTTGACTTCCGTGGTTGTGTCCGTGTGCTTCGCGCTTTCTATTGTTCTTGCGCCTTTTGCTTCTGCAGTTCCTGCTGCAGCAACTGCAGGCGTGCTTGTGGTTGTTGGTTGCATGATGGCAAGCTCTTTGAAGGAAATTGCTTGGGATGATATTTCCGAAGCAATTCCTGCATTCTTTGCTGCTGTATTTATGGCGTTCTCTTACTCCATTTCTTACGGTATCGCTGCAGGCTTCATCATGTACTGCTTAGTTATGACTTGCAAGAAGCGTGCTAAGGAAGTTCATCCAATGCTTTGGATTGTTTCCTTGCTGTTCTTGCTTGATTTCGTTGCTAACGCTGTGCTGTAAAAACCTAGAATGCTGTAAGCAATAAACTTAGGTAGCATAAACTTACAGAGCAGTGAAAATAATGTATTTGAGGGTGTGCAATTGCGCGCCCTCTTTTTATTTATAGTTTTCGCATAAATTTTTATTGACATTGTCTTGATTTTGTATTAAACTTGCCCAACGTAAACCACAGACCGTTGGTGGAGTCGAAAGATTCCTGAAATTGATGCGTCAGGCCAGCACAGGTTGAGCGATGATTTACAGCGCGCTTGCTGTAAGTTGTATTTAGCATGTTTTGCTTCTTATGTTGCTCTGCCAGTGCGCAGGGCTTTTTTATTGCTCTGTTTCTTGAGTTTGATGCCTTTCTTTCGAACTGACGGCCGATTTAGGAAGGAACGCCATGAAGAGGCCCGAAAAGGAAGCGGTAGTTGCAGAGCTTACGGAGTTGTTCCGTAACGCGGACGCTGTCTACCTCACCGAGTACCGCGGGCTTACCGTTCCGCAGATTTCTTCTCTGCGTGAAAAGCTAGGCCGCGATACTTCCTACTCTGTGGCCAAGAACACACTCGCCCGTATCGCCGCTAAGGAAGCGGGCGTTGAAGGTCTTGACGAGATCCTCGCCGGCCCAACTGCAATCACCTTCGTGAAGGGTGATTTCATTGAGGCTGCTAAGACCTTGCGTGATTTTGCCAAAGAGAATAAAGCCCTCGTCGTCAAGGGTGGTTTCGCAGATGGAACCGTTTACGATGCCGAAGGCGCAAAGCAGCTTGCAGACTTGAAGTCTCGTCCACAGTTGCTTTCCGAAATGGCCGGCGCGCTCAAGGGCACCATGTCCAAGGCCGCCTACCTGTTCAACGCATTGCCAACCAAGACTGTGCGTACTATCGACGCTTTGCGCGAAAAGCAGGAAAAGGCCGCTTGATTCCCTTGCAGCTTGCTGCATGAGACCAACCAATAATAAAAATGTTATGGTCGTAAGGCACAACTTGTGCCTGGCCAAGTAAGAAAGGAAGCCAATTATGGCTAAGCTCACTAGTGAAGAGCTTCTTGAAGCTTTTGGTGAAATGACCCTCGTTGAGCTCTCTGAGTTCGTCAAGGCCTTTGAAGAGAAGTTCGACGTCGAGGCTGCTGCCCCTGTCGCCGCTGTTGCCGCTGCTCCAGCTGCTGCTGGCGCTGCTGAGGAAGAGAAGGACGAGTTTGACGTCGTTCTTACCGCTGCTGGCGACAAGAAGATTGCAGTCATCAAGGCTGTGCGTGCTTTGACCAGCCTCGGCTTGGCTGAAGCTAAGGCTCTCGTGGACGGCGCTCCAAAGGCTGTTCTTGAGAAGGCTAAGAAGGAAGATGCCGAGAAGGCTAAGGCTGCCCTCGAAGAGGCCGGCGCTTCCGTGGAACTTAAGTAGTTCTTGTTTTTATCTCTATTCGTGAAATTTATTAGTAGCGAGTAGTGAAAATAGGCGGTGAGATTTATCTCTGCCGCCTATTTTTATATTTAATTGAGTGCGTTTTCGACACGCCGATAACATAACAAGTTTTGCCTCCGGGGTGGTTAAAACAGGTTATAAGGTACTATTGTTTTGTAAAGCGTGTTAAGAAGCGCTTGCTGATATTAATCAGTACACTATTGGAAAGCTAGGTTTTATAGCCGTGCTTTTCTAAAGTAGGGGGCGCATCCCCCAAGGAGAAAGGAAAATAATATGTTAAATAAGAAAGCTCTTGCAGCTTTTGCTGCTGGCGCAACCTTGCTTTCTGGTTTCGCTTTTGCGGCACCTGCTAATGCATTAATGCTGGATCTTGTAAAAACGTTGGAAACTGAGAATTTTACAGCTCCAGCTGATAATGATGAACTTGACCATGTGCTTTTTGGTGGCGGTGCTAGTTCTTCTGCTGGTAGCTATGATGCAACTCCAGCTGCTCCTGTAGCTGATGATGAGACTCCAGCTGCTCCAGCTGATGATGCTGCAACTCCAGGTGCTGATGATTTCAACTTTGATGATTTCAATCTCGATGATTTCAACTTTGATGATTTTGATTTGAGCGGTGTTGAGGATGCTCCTGCTGCTCCAGTTGCTGATGATGCAACTCCAGCTGCTGCTGATGATTTCAACTTTGATGATTTCAACCTCGATGATTTCAATCTTGATGATTTCAACTTTGATGATCTTGATTTGAGCGGTGTTGAGGATGCTCCTGCTGCTCCAGTTGCTGATGATGCAACTCCAGCTGCTGCTGATGATTTCAACTTTGATAATTTTGATTTCAGCGATGTTGAGGATGCTCCTGCAGCTGATAATGCAGCCCCTGCACCAGCGGTTAAGCATACCGCTCCTGTGGGAGCAGCGAAGCGCCATGGAAATCCTGCTGTACCAATGCGTCACTAGTTTGTAAAATTAAATATCGCGTTTATTCTTTGCATAAATAAGTGCATAAATAAGTTTGAGATGAACGTTATTTTTTCGGCTTTGTGGTGCTATTTGCGTCACAAAGCCGAAATTGATATATGAGTAAAAAGGCTATGGGGGGTTTGCGTAATTTATTATCCCTCAAAGCATATGTGATATACGTAATCGTAAAAAATATACGTAATCGTGAGAAAAGAAAGGAAGATGAAATGTTAAATAAGAAGGCTATTGCAGCTTTTGCTGCAGGCTCTACATTAGTTTCTAGCGTGGCTTTTGCTTTGCCAGCAATGGCTAATGGCGCTGTTGCAGCTAAAGCTGCTACTGTTTCTAATACTGCTGCTTCTGTAGATGCTGCCCCTGTGACTGCAACTTCTGCCGCTGCTGATGATTTCAATTTTGATGATTTCAATTTTGGCGACATCGATTTTAGTGACATTGATTTAAGCGATGTCGACGCTTCTGCTGCTCCTGCGGCTGAGACTCCTGCGGCTGAGACTGCTGCTGATTCTGATGATTTTAATCTCGATGATTTTAATCTCGATGATCTTGATTTGAGTGGTGTTGATTTGAGTGGTGTTGATTTGAGTGGTGTTGACGCTTCTGCTGCTCCTGCAGTTGAGACTCCTGCGGCTGGTACTGCTGCGTCTGAGACTCCTGCTGATTCTGATGATTTTAATCTCGATGATTTCAATTTTGATGATCTTGATTTGAGCGGTGTTGATTTGAGCGGTGTTGACGATTCTGCTGCTCCTGCTGATTTCAATGTTGATGATTTTAATCTCGATGATTTCAATTTTGATGATCTTGATTTAAACGAAGATAACGCTGCTGAAGAAGATGCTGCTGAAGAAGACGTTCCATCTGCTCCTGCTGTCACCTCTACTCCTAAAGTTACAGAAGTTAATGCCAAAGACATTAAGAGATTTAAGAATATTCTTAACAATGATTTGGTAGATAGCAAGGGTGAGAATCTCTTTAACAGTAATTTTACTAGTGATTGGCTTAAAAAGTTCCGTGAGCAGGAGAAGAAGGATAATGAGAATCCTGCGCCTGCAAAGCAGGATGAGAATCCATCTGCTACTCCTGCAGCTCCTGCAGTAACTCCTGGCACTTCTTCTGAGCCTGCAAAGCCGGCTGGCACCACAACTAAACCTGCTGGTTCTACTGAAGGTGGCGAAACCCCAAAGGCTGATACTACTCCTGCAAAGCCGGATGATCATAAAACTGAGACTCCAGCTCCTTCTGCTTCAGGTACGACCACGAATACTGGTACTACCGAAAAGCCTGCTGGTACTGCAACTACACCTACTGGCAATACTCCAGCTCCTGCCAATCCTTCTGAGCCTGCAAAGCCGGCTGGTGCTGCAACTCAACCTGGTAATACTCCAGCTCCTGCCAGTTCTACTGAAGGTGGCCAAAATTCTGCTCCTTCTACTCCTAAGCAAGGCGAACATGAAGCTGGTAGCACTGGTAGCACCGGCACCGTCGGTAGCAACGGCAACACTGGCACCACTGGTAGCACAGGCACCGACAGCAACAGTGGTAAGGATAAGAAGGATACGCCTGCTCCCAAAGTCAATCTAGGTCTTGGCGATTTCTCTGCTCCGGGTAACGACAGTGATTGGGGTGGCCTTTTTGGCGGCGGCAAAAACTAAGCCACCAATAAGTCTTTGACTTATAAATTATTTACAGAATTGGCTTTGTGAATATTCGCTAAAGCTTTTAAGTTTCAGCTTAATTGCTATTGGCGTTTCTTCACAAAGCCATTTTTCTTATCCCAAAACTCATTTTCCTTAAAACTTATACATAAAATAATCAAATTCTTATAAAAACTAGCGCAATATACATAAAGCATGACACAATAGTGTGTAGTGTGTTTTTTGAAGGGAGCAGGTCACGTGAGTGAGCGACAAACCGTGCAGCGCTGGATGATTACAGTAGGTGGTGTCGAACAGGCACGTGTGGGTGCTGGACAGTCGGTAGAGATTGGCCGCAAACCTATACGCCCATTGCGCGAGGATGGATTTAAGCGCGTCGACATAGTAGACAACAAGCGTTCTATGTCAAAAAGGCATGCGCTTCTTATTGTTGATAATCGTGGAGTAGCAACAATTCGCGATTTGCATTCAACAAATGGAACGTACTTGGTTGGAGCAAATGGAGATTTGCTTAGACTGGAGCCGGATGTTGATTTCCAGCTTCCAGATAGCTTAATGCGCATGCAATTTGGCGATGTGCCAGTTGATTTTGTGCGCGTAGAAGAAGAAGCTCCTGATGCTGATCAAAAAAATGAAGTGCGAAATTTGTTCTCGTATGCGACTGACGATTTGCACGATGAGCCGGCTGCATCAGGCTTATCGGTAGATCAAATTCTTGATTTGCGTGCTGGAGAGCCTACTGGCATTTTCCATGCGCAATCTGTTGCGCAGCCTGGATTGTCGTGGCAGCAGGGTGAGCAAAAATCTCCTCTTGATAATATTTCTCCGGTTAATCATGATGTAACGTTCCCTGTAGTTCAAGAACAGCAGGAACAGCCGGTGGAACCGCGTAATTTGTTTGATGATGCTAAAGCTTTGCACACTGAAACTCCTGTGCAAGAAGAAGTTGAATCTGACGTTTTAAATAATGATCCTATTAAAACTGAAAGCAACAACGCAAATTACGATTTCGCATCAACCAATACGAATGTTGAAAGCGAAAGCAACGTAAATAACGCAAGCAGCGTAAATAACGTAAGCAACGTAAATAACGCAAGCAGCATAAGCAATATCGGCACTATCGATAACGGCGTATCTAATAGCATATCTAGTGACATTGTTAGTAGCGTCGATGCTAGCGCAAGTAACGCAAGCAACGTAAGCAACGTAAGCAATATTGGCAGCATCGACACCAGCATCGACACCAGCATCGACACCAGTATTGATGAGCCTTACACTCCAGCATTTGAGCCTGGCTCAGTATTTGAAAAGGTGTCAAAGGGAGAATTTGACGCCCAGCAGCAAATAATTGAGATTGATGGATACACTTCTCAAGAAGCCAAAGAAAGCAATGATTTTTCAAGGCAATTTGAAATGGCTCAGTATCCTGAGTTTCTCCCGTATTTGGCTGCAAATACTGGATTATACGATGATTTATATGCTTGGCTTGCAGCACAAGGTAACGCAGAAGTAGATTCTGCTCTTGCGCGTAACAGCGGTTATAGCGCATATCGTAAAGCTATTGAACAGTAAGCAAGTTTAACGTAAGCAAGTTGAACAGTAAGCAAGTAGGGCGGAAATATGAGCGATACAAATAATATGGAACAAGATTCGCCAGCAAAAGACTTTACTGGTTCTTTAGCTGGTAATTCTTATACGGAGAATGCTGCTGTGGAAGACGATTCCTTGCGTAATAAATCTAATGCGCAAGTTTCTAAATTTGATGAATTGAGTCGCATCGTAAGCTGGAAAAAACAATATCAGTCGCAATTATCTCCTTCTCCTTTAGAAGATATTACGCAACTTGCTGCACAGTTGGAATTAACTCATGCGCATCCTTCTGGGATTGCTCAGCTTTTTGCTAGCGGCAAAGTCACATTAAAATCTTTGTTTAGAGATTCTGGAATGTTGCGAGCTGCTGGACGCAGGCTCGACCGCGTTTTTGAAGATCGAGATGCAAAAGCGCATGAAAGCGGTGTTTCTGAACTTTCCTTAATTGTTGGTGTTGCGTCTTGGAATGGCAACCATGTGCCGGTTCTTACGTATCCAGTTCGAGTTGTTCGTGATACAAATCAAGATGAAACTTCTGCAACTATCTACTTTTCGGGAAGCGTTGGTTTAAATCGTGCGCTTGTATCGCGCTTACTTGAGCGCGGTGTTGAGTTGCGCGAAGACGTGCTATTTGATGGATCGCATTACGAAAGTGGCACTCCAGAAACGTCGGTTGTTTTTGAAGCAATATGCCAGCAGGCGCGTCATGCTTTCCCTGATTTTGATATTGAGCGAGATATTGTTCTTGGCTGCTTCACGGATGCTGGCTCACGTTTTGTGGCAGAAAGCGAATATATTATAGATTCTCTAAAAAATGGCGGCGCAGGTAATACTGTTATTAATGCCATGGCTGGGGATGATAAAGCTAAGCAGATTCTTAAATCGACTAAAAACCCTGAATATAGTCCTTTCGATGCGGATCCTCATAGTGAGTGCGAAGTAGGGGATGTTGACAACACTGTTCGCTATGCTGCGAATTTAGTTGCTTCCGGAAGTTCGCTATTTGTAAATATTGATTCAGGTTCTGATTCTGCTGCAATTGCTGCTGCAATAGCTTCTCGTTCTGTGCTTGCAGGACGTTCAGTGTTGTATGTTCCAAATGTTGTTGAGCAGCAACGTCGATTCAGATACACTCTGAGTACTCACGAAATTTCTTCATTAGCATTAGACGTTTCGGATGGTCATATTGCAAAGCATGTTGATTCTCAATTGATTGCTGCAGTTGGTGCGCGTCAAAGCGTTGCAACTTCGCGTTTTGAGCAGGTTGCGGATGAGCTTGTTGGCGTGCGCTCGCGTCTTACGCGCTATTTGGGAGACCTTCACGGAATTAATGAAACTTGGGGAGTGTCTGCGTACCAAACTATCCAAAATCTTGCTGCTATTGCTATGCTTCCGTCGCATCCTTCTACTCATGTGCGTTTAGATGTGGCGTCTGCGCATGCTATGACTAATCAGATTGATTCTTGGGCTAAAAAATTCCATCAAGCGGATGAGCTTGGTGAGTTCAGCATTAATCCTGAAGATACTCCTTGGTTTGGTGCGTCTATTTTTGACGAGAATGAAGCTGTAGCTGTGTATCAGCGAGTTGTGGATGTTCTTCTTAAACTTCTTCCTGCTACTCGCGAGCAAGTTAAAAGCACTGTACAAAGCTGTGGTTTCCCTGTACCAACAACGGTTCGTGAGTGGAGTAGGCAAGTTACAGTATTAAAGAATCTTCGCCGCGTGCTTGACGTTTTCCAGCCGGATATTTTTGAGCGTGACTTAGACGCAATGATTGAAGCTAGTAAGCCAAAAGCTCAACGCAAAGCTGAAGGCACTGTTATGGGCTTCTGGGAGCGCCGTCACCATGTGCGCGAAGCTCGTAGTTTGCTTAGAGTCGGAGCTAAAGTTGAAGATCTTCACGAAGCTTTAAAGATTGTTGCTCAGCAAGCGGCTCAGTGGCGTACTTTTGTGCCTCACGGCGGATGGCCTGTGCTGCCTCCAAAGTTAGACGAATTAGTGAGCACTCAGGATGTGTTATCTAGGCATTTGGTTGCTTTAGATGCAGTGTTAGCTACAACTCGTCAAGGTGCAGATCTTGAAAACATTGAGTTTACGCAACTTGAGGCACGTTTACAAGCTTTGCATGATGATCGTGCTTCTTTGGATACTTTGCCTGGTCGTTCTAAGTTGGAGCGTGAATTTAACAACGCTGGTTTGACTGATTTAGTAAATGATTTAAGGCATCGTCATATTACAGGGGATGCTCTTGACGGCGAATTGCAACTTGCTTGGTGGACAACTGTTTTTGAGGATATTGTTAACGCTTCTGCGATTATTTCTCATCAAGACGGTTCTGCAATGCAAGATGCGTCTGATCGCTTTGTGCAAGTAGATACTGAGCATGTGCGTTCTATTGGTCCAATGGTTCAGCAAGAAGCTATGAAGCATTTGTGCGAATTATTGTTCTCGCATACTCAAGAAGCAAATCAATTGCATACTATGCTTGCAAGCAACCATTCCGGAATAACTTTTAACAAACTTTTGCGTAATTATGCAGAAATTGTGTTAGCTGCTAAGCCAATATTACTTGCTATGCCATCTACTCTTACTATGATGACACCGCTTAGCCCTATTGCAGATACTGTAATTATTGATTCTGCAGAGCATATGTCAAGTATTGAGCTGTTCTCTATTTTGGCGCGTGCTCGTCAAGTTGTTGTGTTGGCTCACAAGCAGACAGTAAGTTGCGAAAGCTTGAACGCTCTTATTTCAATGCTTCCGTCTGTAACAGTTGTGTCGCGTTCAACAAGGCGTTCGTTGCGTTTAGCTAGATTCTTGGAAGAGCATGGCTATGGAAAACTACGTCATGATATTCCTGTTGAGCGCTTGCAAGGCAAGGTGCGTTTGCATCAAATTGAGGCGACTGGCGTTCCAGTATTATCTTCTGGTCTTATTGAAAGCAGCCAGCGTGAAATTGATGAAGTAGTGGATCTTATTCGTCAGCGTGCTAAAACCTTTACAGTTGTGCCTTCAACTTACGTTCTTGTGGTTGTTACTTTAACAAACGTGTTTAGAAGCCGTTTGGGTGCAGAGCTTAAGGCTTTGTCTATTAAAGACGAAAATATGGCTCGTTTCTTGCGTCATGTGCGTTTAATGAGTGTTCATGAAGCTTCCGGAGCTGTGGCTACGGATGTGATTATGTCGCTGTGCTATGCAAAAACTTCGCACGGCAGACTTCTTCAGCAATTTGGTTTGCTTGAAGAAGAAGGTGGAAGTAGCATGCTTCTAGACGCTCTTGCTTTGGCTCGACGTCATCTTGATATTGTAAGTGCTTTTACTTCTAAAGATATGGAAGATGATCGCTTGCACCAAGATGGCCCTAAGCTTTTGAAGACTCTGTTGCAATGGGCTGAGCATTTAAGCGATAAGCCGTTGCGTCCAGAAGATTCTCACGACGTTGAATCGCAACTTGCTGCACAATCAGCAAAAGATAACGTATTGTTTGCAGATTTAGCTGAGCGTATTCGTTCTCGCGGATTGCGTGTAGAAGTTAATTACGGCTTCGATAATGATTCGCGAATTCCTATGGTTGTTGGTCTTGCGGATAAGCCTTTCGCTTTGGCTGTTCTCACCGATGATGCTCAATTTATGAGCGTGCAATCTACTCGTGAACGTCATCGCATGATGATTCAAGACTTGGAATCTTTGGGATGGTCTGTGATGACAGTTTGGAGCGTTGGAGCGTTCGTAAATCCTGAAAAAGAAGTGGATCGCGTTATTTCTCGCCTTGGCGAATTATATGGTGATAACGAATGAGCGAATATAATCCAAATCGTCGCTCTCCTAGAAAGTCTGTTCGCGTTGTTCGTGAAGGCTCTGAGCTTTTTGACGCTGATGGCGTAAAGCTGGAGCCTTCTGACGAACTTACTTTGCAACAACGTAATCAAGATGACGATAATCGTATTTTGAGTGAGTTGCCGCCTCATTGGGCTGTGTTTTCTGAGCGCGGACGCTAAACAGAATGCGCAATCGCGTATAACTATGCTGCTAATAAAACTACTAATAAAACTGTAGCTTTTTACTAAGCTGTCATAGTATGTACTAGGATATTTGAAGGAACAGTAAGCTTCTACTTACATGCTCGTATTACTTCGGAGGAACTTTTGCCTACTTATCATTACCGCTGCAAAGAATGCGGATACGATTTTTCTGAACATCAATCATTTTCGGATGAGCCTATTACTATTTGCCCGCAGTGCGGCAAAAACACTGTTCGCAAAGTGTATTCTGCGCCTCCAATTAATTTCAAAGGCAAAGGTTTTTACCGAACCGATAAGTAATTGTGCTTATAAAAACTTTAATTGCGCATTGATAGGTTTTATCCACAATGCGCAATTTTTATTGCGCGAGTTTTTTGCTTACGTAACAATGCAAATATGAGTACAAGTTTTTCTTTATTTTCAAAAAATCAGCGCTCTATGCGCACAAGCGCATTATTGCAGCGAAGACAAAGCGCTTTTGTGCGAAAAATAATTGTGGTTTTATGTGCTGGAGTTATGTCTTTGCTTGTGATTTCTTCGATTATTGATGCTCAAGCAACGCAAGTTATTCCAGTTGCGTCAAGGCATATTCATCAGGGGGCTAAAATTACAGCTAACGATATTAGCTATATAAAAGTTCCTCAGCATAAAATATTTTTTAATACTTTATCTGAGCAAATTAATTCGCATAATCCTCTTATTGCAACTTGCGAAATAAATATTGGAATGCCGATTTTTAAAAATGAAGTAAGTCATGTGCCAAGTATTCCTGAAGGTTTTACTTCTATTAGCGTGCATTTAGCAAGTGCGGATCACACGTTAGTGCCTGGGGAGCATATTAATCTTGCTTTTAGTAAGCCTATTCAGGATGAAGAAGATAGCGCTTCGAAAAATGGCAAAAATGCGGAAAGTGGAAAAGATTCTTACGCAAAAGACGAGTCGGAAAACTCGGGAAATTCGGAAGAATCGAACGAATCGGAAGCACCGGAAGAATCGGAAGAATCAAACGAAACTAGTTCTTCAACAATAGATAGCAGATACGTAAGCGTAATCCATAACGTTATGGTAATGCGCATAACGCAAGGCTCTCAATCGTCTGAAAATCAGCAAGATACCACAACTCTTGCAATGCCTGCAGCAGACGCTTTGCGGCTGTTACAAGCGCAGTCGGCGAATTCCTCATTAGCGATTGTTGCTATGAAGCATGCGAGTAATAAGTAGTGCGCTTACACAGCATATTGTGTGAAATCGTGTGAATTAAACCTACATTTTGGCGACACGCCGAAGCATTTATGTTGCTACACATCCCGTGACTTCTTTATATTAATAACTATGGGTTATGAATCGGTGAGTGCGCTACTTGTGTTGATCATCCTCGTAGCCTTATGGTTCGGGTGGCTGCCTAATCACACGGTTAATGGCATGAAGACTATGCTTGAGCATCGAGAAGATAGGTTTTCACCAACGCTCCATCTTGTAGGTGAGTGGAGTATCGCGCGTATTTGTGACGGTACCGGTATGTTGGCAAAAGAGGCTTGTATGCAACCGACTCAACAAAAACGAACATTAACACCTGAACATATTGCGCGTATTCGTGCAGCTAGACGTGCTGCAATTCGACGACGTTGCGTGTTGGTTGCGTCGTTGGCGTTGCTGACTTTTCTTGTGTTGCTAGCTGGATGCTCTGGTCTGTTTTCGCCAGCTTTTGCGCTGATTCCTGGAGTAATGCTTGCTGTTGTGCTGTATTTTGGTTCGCGTGCTTCGAAACATGCGCGTCAGTGGGAAGCGCGCGTGGCTAAAATGAACGCTAGATCAAAGCAAAATGTAGAGGATGCTTTGTATGAGCGACATAACAGTACAGTTGCGAATCAATTAAGTAACAGCAATGCTGATATTGCTGAAAAGATTGATGATGTTGAGGTTTCAGAAGCTGCTGATTCTGAGTATGCCTCTGAGGAAGCTGCTGAGGATGCTTCGGAATTAAATAATTTTGATAATAATTTGAATAATTCTATTCATCATAGTTCGCGTGACGATACTGCAACGTCTGTTATGGAACAGCGTGAAATTCGTGTTGCTTTGCGTCGTGCAGAAGAAGAGCGTGACGCTGTTTTGCGTTCTCGTAGCGTAGCTAAAGATAGTGAATCTAAGGATGAGTCTTCTAACAATGTTGTTGATAGTGTAGAAGTTACTTCAAATGCTAGTAGCAATCAAGATTTGATTTCCTTCTCGCTTGATTCGAAGGCAAAAGTCGAGTCGGATGATTCTGCTGCTTCGCCTGCTCCGGAAAGCTTGGAAATTAAGTCAACTAAGCAAGTTGTGAAAGCTGTTTCAGTTGCTAAAGATATTAAATCTATTGCGAAAGCAGATTCTTCTAAATTCCATGATGAAGAGCAAGCAAGTCAAGTAGAAGCTCCGGAAAGCTCTGAAGACTCACTTGGCGTTGCTAATTTGCACGACGTTCTTGCTCGCCGCAATGCTTAAACCTTCAATTAAACTAAAGATTTTTTAAAAATTTTAGCACTCGAGTTGGCAGAGTGCTAAATTCGCGGTACCATAAAAGACAGAACGCAAGTGTGATTGCGGACGTGATCGTCAGCCTCGTCGAATTGCAGCTTGCGCAAAAAGTTAGTATCTCTCTTAAGAAAGAGGTGGCGACAGTGTCGATTAAACTCACACCGTTGGAAGATAAGATTATTGTTAAGCAGGCTCAGGCGGAAACTCAGACTGCTTCTGGCTTGTATATTCCAGATAATGCAAAGGAAAAGCCACAGCAGGGTGAAGTGCTTGCTGTAGGTCCTGGCCGTCGTGACGACAAGGGCGAGCGAATTCCTATGGATGTTAAGGTTGGCGATAAGGTGCTGTATTCCAAGTATGGCGGCACTGAAGTGCATTACGAAGGTGAGGATTACTTAATCGTATCTTCTCGTGATGTGCTTGCTATTCTTGGCTAGTATTTAGCTTGTTGAAACGATAAAACTTGCGCTAGGAACGACAAAACGTTGTTCCTAGCGTTTTTTTTTATTGTGCAATTAAGGCCTGCAAGTAGTATCATGGAGAAGTATGACATACAAACACCGCAATATTGTAGATACGATTCCTAGCTACAAGCAGGGAAAGCCGGCTCCTAAATTGGACGGCATTCGTGCATATAAAATCTCAAGCAATGAAAATCCGTATGAGCCGCTTAATAGCGTAAAAGAAGCTATTACGACTCGTGCTCTTAATGTTATTAACCGTTATCCTAATATGCGTGGCACGGAAGTTGTTGAAGAACTTGCTAAGCGCTTTGGTGTAACTTCGGACGAAGTTGTGCTTGGTTGCGGATCTACAGAAGTTATTACGCAACTTGTTGATTTAGTTGCTGGCCCTGGTGACGAAGTTGTGTATCCTTGGCGAAGCTTTGAAGCTTATCCGATTATTGTGACTGGCGCGGGTGCTACAAGCGTTCAGATTCCTAATCGTGCTGACGGTTCGCATGATGTTGACGCTATGATTGCTGCTATTAACGATCGTACGCGTTTGGTTATTTTGAATAATCCTAATAATCCAACTTCCGCTGCTCTTAGCGATGAGGAAGCTCGCAAGGTGTTGGATGCTGTGCCAAGTGACGTTCTTGTGCTTATTGATGAGGCTTATGTGCAGTTTAATACTGCTAAAGGCACGGCAGATGGCATGAAGTTGTACAAAGAGTATCCAAACGTGGTTGTGGCTCAAACTTTCTCGAAGGCTTATGGCTTGGCTGGTTTGCGAATTGGATATGCGATTGCTCCTGCAGACGTTGTAGAGGGCATGCGTAAGGTTGCTGTGCCATTTGGCGTGTCTCAAATAGCGCAAGTTGCAGCGTTGGCTTCGTTAGAAGATGCTGCTAGTGAAGAGATGAAGACTCGCGTTGCGGCTCTTGTTGCTGAGCGCGAGCGTATTGTTTCCTCTTTGCGCGAGCAGGGCTGGAATATTGCTGATGCTTACGCAAACTTCTTCTGGATGCCGTTTGGTGAGGAGACTGAGCGCGCAACAGAATGTTTTGTGGCGGCTGGATTGTCTGTTCGAGCGTTTGCTGGCGAGGGAATTCGCATTAGTATTGGTGAACGTGAGGCAAATGATCGTGTGTTGGTAATTTGCGAAAAATTAAAAAATGACGGTTTTTCGCTAAATAACTAGCTTTTTGCCAAATTTTTTCTGCTTTCGGCGTGTCATGGACTTGCATTAGTCTCGCATTCGTGGCAGAATAACAAAGTTGCCGTTTGAAGTTCACTTCTTACGGAGACTGCTGGCGGGTTTCCCAAGTGGTCAAAGGGAGCTGACTGTAAATCAGCCGCTTCGTGCTTCAGTGGTTCGAATCCACTACCCGCCACGCCTCGATAGCTCAGTGGTAGAGCACTTCCTTGGTAAGGAAGAGGTCGTGAGTCCGATTCTCACTCGAGGCTCTCTGGCGGGGTAGCTCAGCTGGCTAGAGCGTACGACTCATAATCGTAAGGTCAAGAGTTCGAGTCTCTTCCTCGCTACAACGGCCAGTAGGAGACTGGCTGGCCAACAATGAATTGTAGAGGTG
Source organism: Gardnerella sp. CCPDSM (assembly GCF_056754715.1). Classification (NCBI taxonomy): domain Bacteria; kingdom Bacillati; phylum Actinomycetota; class Actinomycetes; order Bifidobacteriales; family Bifidobacteriaceae; genus Gardnerella; species Gardnerella sp. CCPDSM. Next base: position 151,777 of record NZ_JBQEQO010000003.1, on the reverse strand, counting down.
AACGAAATGGCAAGCAAGAGCGCTGACATCCGTCCGGGCATTACGATGGCATGCACGGAGTGCAAGGAGCGTAATTACATCACGACGAAGAATCGTCGTAACACGCCTGATCGTCTTGAGTTGAACAAGTTCTGCCCACGCTGCGGCAAGCATACGCTTCATCGCGAGACTCGCTGAAAATATTCAGCTTGCTGCGTTAATATAGCGTCTTGTTTTAGGCCTATTGTGATTGCGCAGATTTAATACTTATTACCCCGCTTTTTTGCGGGGTTTTTTGTTATTTGTTGCTGTTAGGATTTAAGTTATGACTATGCAAGCATCTTTGGCATCTTTGGCATCTTTATCAAATAATCCAACGTTTTCGGATCTTACAACAATCGGTGTTGGTGGCAAGATTGCTCGTTTTGTAGAGCCAAAAACGCGCGTGGATGTTATTGAAGCTGTTGAGGATGCAGATTGCGCAAACTTGCCTTTATGTGTTATTGGCGGCGGCTCGAACATGCTTGTAAGTGACGAGCCTTTTAACGGGGTTGTAGTTCGTGATGCTCGTCGCGCTATTCATGTTCTTGATGAAGCAGCTCCTGCAGAAGACGGTGTTGATAACAGCGGCGCTTATGTAGTGCATGTAAACGCTGAAGCTGGTTGCAATTGGGATGATTTTGTTTCTCACGTAATTGAGCTTGGGCTTGAAGGAGTTGAGGGTCTTTCTGGAATTCCTGGCACTGTTGGAGCGTCGGTTGTGCAAAATATTGGCGCGTATGGCCAGGAAGTTTCTCAAAGCGTTACTTCTGTAGAAGTTTGGGATCGCGAAAATAAAGTAACGCTTGAATTGCAAAAAGATCAATTGCGTTTTGGTTACCGTACTTCTGCTCTTAAGCAAAGCATGTACGTTTCTGCAGGTGTTCCAGGCGATTCGTATTTTCCTACTCCGCGTTACGTTGTGTTGTCTGTTACGTTTTGTTTGCGCCATAGCAGCACTGGCGTTGTTGCTCATTCGCAACTTGCTCGTGCTTTACGCGTAGAAGTTGGAGATCGCATGCAAACTCAAGCAATTCGCCGTGAGGTTTTGCGTGTGCGCGCTTCTAAGGGCATGCTTGAGGATGCTTCTCGTTACGATAATCCGTGGATGCACGGCACAAAGTGTGCTGAAGGTGTTGAGTTTGCTTTGCGATTGCAAAGTGAAGACTATGTTACTGGCGAATTTTTAGAGGGCGATAATACCTATAGTGACCGTCATAGTTGCGGTAGTTTCTTTATGAATCCAATTATGACTAAGGCTCAAGCAGATTTACTTCCGGAGGATGCTCCGCGATTTGACGCTGTTCTTTCTGACGGTACGCAAGGTGTAAAAACTTCTGCTGCTTGGCTTATTGATCATGCTGGATTCCATAAGGGATTTAGGATTGTTGAAAATGGCAAATCTTCCCCTGCAGGACTTTCTTCTTTGCATACTTTAGCGCTTACGAATCGTAATAACGCTACTTCTAGCGATGTTCTTGTTTTAGCAAAAACTGTTATTAATGGCGTTAAAAATAAATTTGGAATTACTTTAGTGCCTGAACCTGTACTAATAGGCATTTCAGTAAACTGAAAATTTTACGCTTATATACTAAATTATGCAGTAATATATTCGGCTGTTCTGTAAAATTTTGTAAATAATAAAGGAACACACGGTAAAACTACCGTATAAGCAAGGTTTTGTGTAATATTTACCTACATTATCCGTATAAAAATTTTTCTTTAGCTTAATACTTAGCATTTAGCTTTATATATAGCTAAATAAAAATTTTATATAGATGAAGTCGCAAGTGTTCCGCAGAATTCGTTGATGCGTTGCTAATTGCGTCTATACCTTTATACCTATACCTCAACGAAAGTGCGTTTATTATGCAAATATGGAGAAAAAAGTCTGTTGAACAGACTATCGCAGAGACAATGGATGGCGATCGCCATCTTAAACGTACCTTAAACGCGTGGGATTTGGCAGTTATGGGTGTGGCTGTTGCTGTTGGTGCCGGTATTTTCTCGGTTGGCGCTCAAGCTGCTGCATTCCATGCTGGACCTGCAGTAATTATTAGCTTTATTATTGCAGGTGTTGTGTGCGGTTCTGCTGCAATGTGCTATGCAGAATTTGCTTCTATGATTCCAGTTGCTGGCTCCGCATACACCTTTACGTATACAACAGTTGGTGAGCTTATTGCTTGGATTATTGGCTGGGATATGATCCTGGAAATGCTGATGGCTGGCTCAGTGATTGCAAAGTATTGGGGCGTTTATCTTAACGATTTAATGAAGCTTTTCGGCTTGAACATGACCACCAGTTTTAATCTAGGTGGTTTTACTGTTGATGTGGCTCCAATTATAATCGTTGCATTCTTTACGACTATGCTTGTTCTTGGAACTAAGCTTTCTGCACGCTTCGACGGTGCATTAACAATTTTGAAGATTGGTATTGTTCTGTTCGTGGTTGTTGTTGGCTTCTTCTACATTAAGGCTTCTAACTTTACGCCATTCGTTCCTCCTGCAACTGATGTTGCTAGCGTAAAGGGAATTGAAGTTTCTGGCGTTATGTCTCAGCCTTTGTGGCAGTGGGTAACCGGTATGCAGCCAGCTGTTTATGGCATTCCTGGCATTCTTTCCGGTGCGGCACTCGTGTTCTTCGCATTCATCGGTTTTGACGTTGTGGCAACCACAGCTGAGGAAACTAAGGATCCGCATAAGAACATTCCACGAGGCATCGGCCTTGGTTTGCTTATTGTTACCGTTCTTTACATCCTCGTTGCAGTTGTGACCACTGGTATGGTTTCCTACAAGGATTTGGCTAAGCAAGCAGCTCCTTCGCTTTCTACTAGCTTCGAACTTGTGGGCGCTACTTGGGCTGCGAAGATTATTTCCCTCGGTATTGTTATTGGTTTAACAACCGTTGTGATGGTTCTTTTGCTCGGCCTTACGCGAATTATCTTCGCTGTTAGCCGCGATGGTCTGCTTCCACGTAGCTTCTCTAAGGTAAGCAAGCGTGGTATTCCTGCAAGACTTCAGATTGTTTCCGGTATTGTTGTGGCAGTTGTTGCTTCCACTCTCGATATTGGCATTCTTTCCGACATGGTGAACATTGGTACGCTTTCTGCGTTCTTGCTTGTTTCTGCAGGCGTGCCGATTATGCGTATGCGTAGGCCTGATTTGCACCGTTCGTTTAGCGTGCCAGGCAATCCGTGGCTTCCGCTGTTTGCAGCTCTTTCCACATTCTGGCTCATGCTTAACTTGTCTGTGCTCACATGGATTCGTTTTGCAGTGTGGCTGGCAATCGGCTTTGCGGTTTACTTCGGCTACTCTTACCGCAACTCGTTGCTTGGAAAGCAGATTCGTAAGGCTAAGAAGCTCGGCGTTCCGGTTGAAACTTTGTTTGCTCAAGACGCTGCTGCAGCAGAAAAGGTTGCAGAAGGCGAGTCAGAAGAGCAAGCTCGTGCAGAAGCTCAAGCTGAGGTTGCTGCTGCGAAAGTTGATGCTAAATAACGCTAGTAATAAAAATAGCTATATAGCATTATCTAAATAATTACGAAGTCGACATGCGAATTTTCGCGTGCCGGCTTCGTTTGTTTTAAGACTGCTGAAAAGTGGACTATAATAGAAAAGTTACATAAAAATGTGATTTACTCGTAATCTGTTAAATATGCAGAAAGGAGGGCATTTATGCCGTATGTGATTGCAGAGCCTTGTGTAGATGTAAAAGATAAAGCCTGTGTGGACGAATGCCCTGTAGATTGCATTTACGAGGGCGATCGCACGCTTTATATTAACCCGAACGAGTGTGTGGATTGCGGAGCTTGCGAGCCAGCTTGCCCGGTAGAAGCTATTTTTTACGAAGATGACTTGCCAGAAGGCTGGGAGTGGTACCGCGATGCGGCGGTTGACTATTTTGACAAGCTTGGCGATTTAGGCGGAGCTACAGATGCTGGCGCGTCCGGATGGGACGAAGAGCATGTTGCGGCACTTCCATCGCGTGCCGATAAAGCAGGTAATTAATCATTTGCAAAGTATTGCTTAATATGGCGCGAGTTCACAACCCAATGTGGGCAGCGTTGTTGCCGTATTTTTTGCGAACAGCGTCCAACGCGTGTTCCGCGTGGCGCAATCTAGTATTTTTGTTCATTGTAGATACGCTGTTTTGCGTAGGATTTTTGGATTCTCGCGTATTTTCTTCCAAAATATCGTTTAATGAAGGTTGAATCGAAACCTTATTTGCAAAAACAAGATTATTAGCCGTAATTCCAGCCAAACGAACTGGGCTTAAAAGCTTTGTGTTGTTGCCGCCGAGAATGTAATTATGAACAGTTGGATTAGCTTTAGAAAGCAAATCAACAGCATGCTTATAAAACTCGTGAGTTGAATCAGTTGCATTTTGCAAAGTAGAAGATCTAGTAACATAATGCAAGTCGCTAAATCGCAATTTTAGCGTTATAGTGCGTGCCATAAGATTGCGGCTTCGCAAATGTTGAGTTACTTCGCTACAGCATTGCTGCAGCAACTGTTTAACAACATTCTCATCCGTTGTGTCTGAATCAAGAGTTCGCTCAGTGCCAATAGATTTTTCAGGCGCATGCGCAACTACAGCACGCTCGTCTATGCCTCTAACTGCTTGATATATCATCTTCGCCAAGATTTGCGAGCCAGTTATGCGAGCAAGCGTCGATTCATCAATTTTTTTAAGCGACGTAACTGTAGATAATCCCCAGTCTTCAAACTTATGAATTAAAGACGGGCCAATTCCTGGTATTGCGCGCAAAGGCATTATTGACACAAAGTCTTCATTGCACTTTTGCGGAATTAGAAGCATGCCATTAGGTTTTGCATTAGTTGAAGCCATTTTTGCAATAAGCTTATTGCTGGCAATGCCAACCGAGCATGTAATATGATATTTTTCAAATACTTCTTTTCGTATCCAAGCTCCAATATTTACAGGCGATTTCCATTGCAATAAAGCCGATTTAATATTCATGTAGCATTCGTCAACAGAAACTTTTTCTACTTGATTAGTAATATTCAAAAAAATTTCTTCAAAAATACTTTTAGAAACGCTTAAATAGTAGGGCATATCAACCGGCAAGAAAACTCCTTGCGGGCAAAGATTTCTTGCTCTAACAACCGGCATAGCAGAATTAACTCCGTAAGCGCGCGCTTCGTAACTTGCTGCAGAAACAACAGCACGATTTCCAGTGCCAATAATAAGCGGCTTTCCTTTAAGCTCCGGATGTCTTGCTACTTCTAGCGAAGCATAAAACGCATCCATATCAACATGAAGAATGTTGCAACCGGAGGTATCGTGCCCCCAATCTCGTTTAGCTGCTTGTACTCTCGGTGCTGTACTCATAAATTTATAATAGAACAAACGTTCGATTTTATATAGAAAACTAAAATTTTTTTGCAAAAAAGCGAATTTCGGCGATATATTCATGTAGGGTTGTTGCTATGAAGCAATTTGTCGTCAATCTTTTACACCGTATGCCGGTGTTGCTAATCATAGTGATTGAAGCTGCGATGGTGTATACAGCGACGTCTGTTGCAAAAGTTGCGTTTAGTCAGTTGGATCCACTTTATGCAGTGTGGTATCGCGTTGGTTTTATGACTTTAATGCTATTGGCATGGCGTAGGCCATTTTCGCGCGAAAAACGTAACTTTTTGCCAAAAACTTTGCGTGAATGGGCTGTTGTTGTTGCGGTTGGAATTTCGCTAGTTGCTATGAATACCATGTTTTATGTGGCAATTAGCTGCATGCCGGTGGGTGTGGCTGTAACTATAGAATTTATTGGCCCGTTGCTTGTGGCTGTTATTACAGGTCATGAGTGGCGTGAGCGAGTTGGAATTGTGATTGCGGTTTTAGGAATTGCTTTACTTGCAAGCGCTTCTATGCATAGTGCAGTAAGTCCGCATTTTCTAATAGGCTTATTCGCTATTCTTGTTGGCGGCTTAATGTGGGGCGTGTATATTGTTTCAGGACGAAAAATTGCAAAAGCTTCGCATGCGATTGACCGCGTAAGTATTGCAACTCTTATTGGCTGGCTTTTGCAATCTACTGTTCTTGCTGTTCCTGCAGTTAAGAATGTTATTTGGCCTAAAGCGGAGGCTACTTGGGCTACTCGCCCTGGAGGCTCTTTTGCTCTGCTGGTTTTAATGCTTGTGATTGCAGTATGTGCTTCATTCTTCCCGGCTTTGCTTGATCAAGTTTTGCTTAAGCGCGTTACTTCTGCAAAATATTCTGTTATGCAAGCGTTGTATCCTGCAATTGCAGTGGTTATTGGAATGGGATTTGGCGAGATTCCAACTTTAACTGATGTTGCTGGAATAGCTTTGGTTATGTGCGCTGTGGTTGTTACGTTTTCGGGTGATCATAATCCTGTTTAATAGCTGTTTAGCAATTTTAAGTGTGTCGTCGGGCTTGTTTACAGTCCGCAAGAGGTGCTATAGTGTCAATCTGTTGCCGTTATGTGCAACGAATAATTGGAGTCATGCCTGAGTGGCCGATAGGGGCACCCTGCTAAGGTGTTAGTCGCGTAAGCGGCTCGAGAGTTCGAATCTCTCTGACTCCGCGATTACTCCGGATTGCTTTTGCAGTCCGGAGTTTTTGTTTAATTTTTAAGTTTTTGCCGCTTAGCCCATATTTTCAAAAATTGTGCTTTATATCAAAAATCTGTTAATAAGCCAAGTCTATAGGCAGAAATTGTGGATTTGTGGATAATTTTTCTTTTATTTAAAGCTTTTAACCACAACGCTAAAAAAATATTTACGAATACTTGCATTAAAGACATAGTTGATTTCATGAATGCTTATTATCAAGTGTTCAACACAAATATTAAGGGTTGGGTTAAGGAGATTCTTATGAAAAGATATTGGGGGAAACATAATAATTCACGTTATGTTGGAGAATTAAAAAATTATTTTAAAAGCAAAAGAACTCGTATTATATCTTCAATACTTGCTTCTGCGTTGATTATTCCTATAGCAAGTTTTACTCAATTTGCTTCCGGATATACGGATTCGTATGTTGGCCTGTATTACAACTATGGAAGAGACCAGGGAAAGAACTATAGGCTAGGACCAACCTACGATGACGATAAAGGAAATCACGTAGCATACTGTATTGAAAGTGGTGTTGACGCCAATAAAGAAAATAATTATTGGCACCAGGTTTATGATAATGATTTTCGTATTGCTGCAACGATGATACAGAAAGAAAAAAACAGCTCTACTGATTTTGTTCAAGCAGGTGTAGCGTACGCAATACATGAACATTTGGATCTGAATAAACTTCAGTGGGAGAAAGTTAAAGAAGCTGGTTTCACTGGTCAATATGTAGAAACTGCTTTTACATCAGCTAAAAATGATTGGCGTGATGCTGAAGAGAATACGCCACTTAAAGTCTCGTCAAGTCAAACATATACAAATGGCAAACGAGAAGGCGTTTTACACGTAAGCGTGCTTAATATTCAAAATTCTGTCGTAAGAAATATCCGTATTCTTGCGAGGTCTACGGATAATCTTGTTTCATTTGAAAAAGGAGAACCTACTTTCGAAGGAACAACCGGAGATGAAGCTAAATTAGATATACCTTGGGTTGCTCAAGGTGATGGTAATGCAAAAATTACTATTTCTTATGAAGCTGCTAAAGCTGAACGTCTTAATTCGCCTGGCCAAGATATGATACGTTCCGTAGAAAATACTTGGTATAGCGAAGATGCTCCCGAGATTGAAGTAGAAAAAACTTTTAATCCAACGATTACTGCGAAAATTTCTAATCGCGAATTAGCTGTTGGAGAAAAAATTGATACTACTATAAAAAGCGGTGTTACCGGAAATAATATTTGGCCTGAGAATGTTCTTTTAAGAGCAGAAGGTTACTATTTTGTGGGTTCTGATAAAGATATTTTGCGCTCGCTGGAAATTAATAGTGGCGAATCTGCTAATGAATATTTAAAGAGATTGCGTTCTTTGCCTAATATGCATCAGGTTGCGGCAGCTAGAACAGATTTTTCAGAATCTAACCAAACTGAAATGCCTTATGCAAAACGTTTAACTGTAGATATTAATAACGACGATTTTGATAATGCTGAACCATATACGGTTACTAAAGAAGAATCTGGATTGTTTGGCACATGGGTATGGGTTATTAAAAAAGAAGAACAAAATAAAAATAGTTCTTGGCTAAAAGGAGATACTATTCAAGCATTTGGTGTTAATGAAACAACATCAGTTAATCAGGGGAAAGTAAGTTCTGCTTTTGCTCCTCAACAGCAAACTGTTGGACTTGGTACGGAAATTGTAAACGAAATTACTGTAACTGGTTTGCCTGAATCGTATGGGTCTTTTAGCGGTAATGAAAAATATGGTTTCAGCAAAGATGAGAAAGCTCATATTAAGGTATGGTGGTCCGGAGCTGGAACTGATAATCCTACTGCAAAAGAAAACAATCGTTATAAGCCGGGTGCAAAGGGCGAGCCGGTATTTAATGAGCCAAAAAAGGAAGATGAGCATCATCGTTTGATTGGTAATTGGGAGGTTCCTGCAGTTAACGGTGTTTATGAGGTTGGTGACGGACGCATTATTCTTAGACCTGTTGCGAGTATGGATAGGTCCGATGTTGATCCTGTGACTTTAGTTGAAAATGTGCATATTCGTGCAGACAAAAATAGCAAATCAGGATGGTATACATTTGTGTACGATTTTCCGGGTTCTTCGCGAGCAAAGGCTTATAAGTCGCAATATAACAATCCTTGGGGCAGCACGTATGTGTCATCTAATGAAGTTAAACCGGCGTCTGTAACTACCACAGAAAACAATAATAATGCTGGAAACCAGGGCGGAAAGCAGGAAGTAAAGCCTGTTGTTCAGCCTGGTGGTAAGCAGGAAGTGAAGCCTGTTGTAAAGCCGGGTGAAAAGCCGGGTGAAAAGCCGGGTGTGCAACCTGGTGGTAAGCAGGAAGTGAAGCCTGTTGTAAAGCCGGGTGAAAAGCCGGGTGAAAAGCCGGTTGTGCAACCTGGTGGTAAGCAGGAAGTAAAGCCGGTTGCAAAGCCTGGTGAAAACCAAAATGGTAACAATTCTGTGACTAATACAAATACTCCTGGTAAAGAAGATACACACAAGAAGAACGGTGGAGCTTCTGAAGGTGGCGATGCTACAGGTGGAACTTCTACAAGTACTGTTGCTGGCACTGAAACTGGTGGTTCTACATCTACTTCCGTAAGTGGAGGCACTGCAGGTACTACTGCAGGTGGCGCTTCTGCAGACGGCTCTTCTGCAGGTGCTGCTTCTGCAGGTACTTCTGCAGGTGGTGCTTCGGAAAATAATTCTAGTGAGTATAAGTTTTCTTATTCAGCTGAAGATATTATTAAAATGCTAAATAATCAACTAAAAGGTGATCAACTAAAAGGTGATCAACTAAAAGGTGATCAACCAAAAGGTGATCAACCAAAAGGTGATCAACCAAAAAATAATCAGCAGAATAATACTTCTACAAACGAAAATTTGTCGGATTTGTACAAGTTTGCAGAATATCTTAAAAAGTATGAAAAGCAAATTAGGCAACTAGCAGATGGCGCAAATGCTGAAAACGGAAACGTCACCACTACTGACGGAAATACTTTTACGCTCGCGAACGCCAATGCGAATGCCAATACGAATGCCAATAATTCAGGTGTAAGTGGTGCTAATGGCATTGCTGGCACGAATGGTATTGCTGGTGCTAACGGCATTGCCGGCGCTAATGGCGTTGCTAATGCGAATGGTATTGCCAGCGTAGGTAACTCTGCAGTTACTACTGATTCTGTTACTTCTTTGGGTGGCAATAGCAGTGTTATGGGTTCTAACGGATATGGCACTTCCGGTACTTCCGTAACTTCGGGTACTTCTGGTACTTCTGGCGCTTCCGGCACGTCTGGAACGTCTGGAACGTCTGGAACGTCTGGAACGTCTGGAACGTCTGGCTCTGCTTTAGCATCTGGCTCAAACGGCAATTCCGGAGCTTATGCAACTTCTGGCGCTTCTAACAATGCGTCTGAAGGAAACAGTGCTAACAGTGTTGCTAATAACAGTGCTAACAACAGTGATGGTCAAGCTAAACCTTTTGAAAATCCTGGTTCTCTTGCCACCACGGGTTCTTCGGCAATGCTCGTGATGCTTCTTGCAATTATTACGCTTACGTTTGCATCAGGAGTATCGTTAGGGCGTTTTGCAAAAGTTAATCCTCAACATAAGCAGTTTTCTTGTGGACGTCACGGAGGTGTTATGAAAGTAAGACGTTTGCTGTAAAACATTTGATAATAAGTGAATATTTGGCGCGTTAATCTGTGCGAATTTATGAAAAATATGGTTAACGCGCCGCTTTTGTTGCAATAGCGTCGTATAAGTGTGCATAATATTAGTTAAATTGCGGCTTGTATTAAGTTGAATATAATGTTATAACCTTTAAGGCTAGAATATTGGTAAACGGAGCAACAATGCAAGATTATGATATTGATAAAAAGAAGTTACTAGTGCGATTGCACAGAATCCAAGGGCAGCTTAATGCTATCAATACTATGATTGAGAAAGATGCTGAGTGTGAAGACGTTCTTATGCAACTTTCCGCAGTAACTGCAGCACTACACGCTTTGGCAGTTATTACAGCGCGCGAACATGTTAATAAGCAAATGCACCTTGTTGCGCAAAATGGCACAGACGATGAAGTGGAAGTAGCAGTAAACGACGTCTATAATATTATTGATCGATTGTTACGCTACGAGAAGGCTTAATATCACGTGCCCAAATCGCATAATATTTTGCACACTGTGCTAGAGCAACCTGACGCGCCGGCTCATGATTCGTTTGTTGAGAAAAAGTCAGAATTTATTGGGGATATCTGTCATATAACAACGCTTGATGAAGCTGTGTCTTTTACGCAATCAGTGCGTTTAAAACATCCTAAGGCGCGTCATGTAGCTTATGCTGCGATTTGCGGTTCGTCGGGAGCTCTTTTATGCGAACGTATGAGTGATGATGGTGAACCATCTGGAACTGCCGGAAAACCCATACTAGATGTTCTAAGGGCTGCGAATTTAACTGATTGCGTAGTAACAGTAACGCGTTATTTTGGTGGGATTCTGCTTGGTTCCGGAGGATTAACGCGCGCTTATGCTAAAGCTGCAAGTATTGCGGTAGATGCATCGCAAATCGTAGATATTATTTCTTGTACCAACTTTATTTGCACGCTGCAATACCAGCAATTACGTATGTTAAAACATATAGTAAGTAAAGTAGAAGGAATAGTTGATAACGAAACTTACGGCGCGCAAATTTGCATTACTATTGCTGTACCAACTTCGAAATCGCAAGAATTTTTAAATATGGTGCAAAATGCTTTTTCTGGAACTATAGTGCCGAAAGCAGATGGTACTCTAAGTAATAAGCTAATCAGCACTAATCGTTAAAGGTGATTTCATGAGTAATGATAATGAAAAAACACAGGATAATAATGATTCTTCGTATGAGCCTTTAACAGCAGTATATGAGCATTTACGCCATAGTGAAAATTCAGATGAGCTACATGAGTTTGCTAGGCGTAAACTGCCGGATCGTGCGGATCAAGCTGCATTTTCTAGAGCCACTTCTTTGCTAGAAGCTGTGGCTGGTAACGCGCACACTCCAGAAGAAGATCGTATTTATTTAGCTACTTCAATGCCATTTCCAAATATATTGGTAAAACTTTCGGAAGATTCTTCAAATAACGTGCGATTGGCTGTAGCAAAAAATACAGATGCTAAAAATTGGCTAGTAGGAAGACTTACGAAAGATTCCTGCGGTGCTGTGCGCGACGCAGCATTATGCAATCCAAAAGCTTCGTGGAAAATGCGCTTAGAGGGCGCTCAATGTGACGGTGTGGGCGCAGAAACATTGCAATATTTAGCATCCTTAGGTGTAAGTGCGGAAGAAAACGCTCCTGTTGTATTGGCAACTATGGTGCGTCGTGCAGTTGCGCTAAATCCTGGTGTGCCGGAAAATGTTTTGCGAAAATTATGCGACGACAAATCGGAAGACGTGGCGATGGCTGCTCGCAGTCGTTGCTCTCGCGAATAATGGAAAACATGAATAACACAACAGAAGAAGTGACAGCAATGACGCCATTGCATCGCCTCGCTGAATTAATGGGCGTTGGCGTACGTTTTACCGGTTCCGACAATAAAGAGTACGAAATTCAAGATGACGTGCTTGTGTCGGTATTAGGAGCTTTAGGGGTTGACGCTTCTAACGAAGATGCAATAGAAAAATCAACACAAAATATTTTGGAATATCGTCACGGACGTATTATTGCGCCAACTGTTTTGCATACTGCTGGCACATGTGACGAAATAATTGTAAATACTGGCATTCTTGAATATCCAGTTGCAACATTAACTCTGGAAAATGGCGAGCAATACAAAGGCGACTTAGCTATTGTTCCTAACGAAAACGATGTTGCGTACCCTGTACATGACAAATTTATTGCAACTTCTTTAATTAAAATTCCTGAAGATGTGCCAATGGGATATCACACATTGCGTGTAACGGTTGGCGATCGTTCGGAAGAAGCTACGCTTATTAGCGCTCCAGAAAGCATTGATACGCTTAATTCCTTAGAAGCAAACGGTGAGCAGCTTTGGGGCTGGATGGCTCAATTGTACTCAATTCGTTCTTCACAATCTTGGGGCGTTGGCGATTTTGCAGATTTGGCTACGTTGCTTACTCAAGCTAAGGCAAAAACTGGTGCCGACTTTGTATTAATCAACCCAATGCATGCTGGCGAGCCGGTAACTCCTTTGACTCCATCCCCATACTTGCCAGTTGCTCGCGGAATGGTAAACGTAACGTATATTCACCCAGAAAGTATTCCTGAATACGCTACTTTGAAAGACGAAACTCGCGAAGAAATCGACAATCTTCACGATCAAGTTGAGCCTCTTAATAATGACGCACAAATTATTGATCGCGATTCTATGTGGCGCGTAAAAATGCGTGCGCTGTGGCTGATTTTCAAGGCTGGTTTAGCGGAAGATCGCGCTCGCGTATTTGAAGCATTTAAGCAGGAAATGGGCGATCGACTTGAGTCGTATGCAACATGGTGCTTGTGCTACGACAAGTGGGGTGCTCCTAAAGGCGACGATTGCTGGGAGAAGACTCTTAATAAGGATTCCGAGCAAGTGCGCGAGTTGGCAGAGCGTTTCCCGGATACGCTTGAGTTTTATCGTTGGCTTGAGTGGGTTGCTTTTACTCAGTTGCATGATGCTCAGGTTGCTGCACGCGAAGCTGGAATGAAAATCGGCATTATGTCGGATATGGCTGTTGGTGTGCATCCTGCAGGCTCCGAAGTTTGGTGGAATCCTGAGCGATTTGCTAACGGCGCAACTGTTGGCGCACCTCCTGATTACTTCAATCAGCAAGGTCAGGATTGGTCGCAGCCTCCTCTGCACCCGTTCGAGCTTGAGCGAACTGGTTTCCGCACATACCGAGACATGGTTCATGGCATGTTTGCTTCTGCTGGTGCTGTGCGAATTGATCACATTCTTGGACTTTTCCGCCTTTGGTGGATTCCAGAAGGTGCAGCTCCAAGCGGCGGCGCATATGTTTATTACGATGCGGATATTATGCTCGGCATTTTAGCTATTGAGGCAACTCGCGCTCACGGCGTGGTTGTTGGTGAAGATTTGGGCGTTTTGCCAGCAAACGCTTTGGACGTATTGCGCAAGAAGGCTGTGCTTGGTTGCACGGTTGAATGGTTTGAAGTGAGCGATGGTGAATTCCGTACTCCAGATAAGTGGCGCGAAATGACGCTTGCTTCTGTAAATACGCATGATTTGCCGCCTGCTGCCGGCTATTTGCGCTACGAGCATGTGAATATTCGCGAGCGCTTGCACTTGCTTACCGGATCTGTAGAAGAATTCCGTGCCGGCGCTGAAGCGGAGCATCGCGCTATGATGCGTATGCTTGTTAAGGGTGGTTACTTAGATGCACAGTTGCTTGAGGATGAGGAAGCTCATACTCAGGAAATTATTGAAGCATTGTATCGCGCTTTGAAGGACGCTCCTTCGCGTTTGCTTGCTGCTTCTTTGGTTGATGCAGTTGGGGAGTATCGTGCGCAAAATCAGCCTGGAACTAATGACGAGTATCCAAACTGGCGTATTCCTCTTGCTGATGCTGATGGTAACGCTGTTTTGCTGGAGAATATGTTTGATTTGCCTCGCGTAAAATCTTTGGCAAATATTATGAATGCTTAACGAAAAGTAGCGAAATTCGTCTCAGGCATATATAACAATAGACATTTGCAAGTAGTCGTCACTTGGCGATATACTTGCAGATTGTTGTGTTTCCCTAAGGGGTCCTTCAAAGCGCTTTTCCCACTCGCCATCGAGGACTTTCAGGGAGCCCACGGATTATGAGTAACGTGTTTTCTATAAACCAAGAAAACGCAACGCTCGAAACACAATAGAGAAAAGGTACGATTGTGAAGACTTTCACACCGAAACCAGCAGATTTGACTCATGACTGGTACATCATCGATGCCACTGACGTGGTACTTGGTCGTTTGGCCTCTCAGGTAGCAATCTTGCTGCGTGGTAAGAATAAGCCAACGTTTGCTCCTCATGCTGATTCTGGCAATCACGTTATTATTATTAACGCTGAAAAGATTGCATTGACCGGCAACAAGTTGAGCAAGGAATTATATTCCCACTCTGGTCGTCCAGGCGGCCTTCGTCGTGACAGCTATGAAGAGCTTTTGGAGAAGAATCCAAAGCGCATTATCGTGGCTGCCGTCAAGGGCATGCTTCCAAAGAATCGTCTTGCTAAGGTGCAGCTTGACCGCCTTCGTGTGTTCACTGGCGCTGAGCATCCGCACACTTCGCAGAAGCCACAGGTCTTCGAGATCGCTCAGGTCTCTCAGCAGGCTAAGTGAGATCAAGGAGAATAGATATGGCAGAAAATAACAACTCCGCGGTTCTTGAGAACGAAGAAGAACTGACTAGCTACACCACTGAAACTAACGCTGGTGCAGGCACTGGTACTTCCGCCATCGAGCCAGGCTACGGCACTGGTCGTCGTAAGGAAGCTGTTGCTCGCGTGCGTTTGATTCCAGGCTCCGGCAAGTGGACCATCAATGGCCGCACTTTGGAAGAGTACTTCCCATCCCGTTTGTTGCAGCGCGAAGTGAATTCACCAATCGTGTTGCTCAAGCTTGAAGGCAAGTTTGACGTTGTTGTCCTCGTTGACGGCGGCGGCACTACCGGCCAGGCTGGTGCTATTCGTTTGGGTGTTGCTCGTGCTTTGAATGCTATCGATCGTGACGCAAACCGTGCTTCTTTGAAGAAGGCTGGCTTCTTGACCCGCGACGCTCGCGTTGTGGAACGCAAGAAGGCTGGTTTGCACAAGGCACGTCGTGCACCTCAGTTCTCGAAGCGTTAAGTTTCGCGAATTTATATTTTACAAAATGGCTTCAGGCTTCTGCTTGGAGCCATTTTTATTTATATTTTTTATATTTTTTTTTATTATCAAAATTATTGGGTTATAGGCCAAAAAGTGTGTAAAGCTAAGTTGATGAGTATTCTGCGGGTATAAACCACAGCCTCAACACCGTTACTAACTCAGTTAACGAACTGAGAAAATAACGGTGATAGGCTCAACACTGTTACTAACTCAGTTAACGAACTGAGAAAATAACAGTCATGAGACCTTCGCGCAGCGCGACGACTGCGTGCGAGTCCGAAAACTGTTAACTAGAGGCCATAACGCAGAACGCTAACTGCGCGCGAGTCCGAAAACCGTTAACTAGAGACCATAACGCAGAACGCCGAAATAATACACAGTGTTTGTGATAGCGCGAGATTTTAGGGATTAAGCCTTTTCTGCATTTGTGGCTGGGGGGGGGGTAGTCTTGTAGAAGGTGCTATGTTGCGCTGATTTTGTGCAGCGTTGTGCTTTAGTTTAAATTCATTGAGAGCTATAAGAAGGTGCATATGATGAATAAAAAGTTTATAGCAACATTTGCTGCTGCAGCTATGTTGTGTTGCGTATGCAACGCTGGCGTTGCAGTGGCAGATGAAAGCACAGCTTTCCAGACGACTATTAATCAATTAGTATCTGAATCAGATAATCATATCGACAACTTAAGAAGAATCGTTAATGCGCAAGATGATACTGAGCTGAAGAAAGATTTTGATAGAATACTGCATTTTATTAATAAACAAAACATTCAGGATGCTCGTTTAAAAATTGAAAAGTTCGAGAAGGATCTTGCTGCTGCAGGAGATAGTCCTGATCAGGCTACGCTTAAAACTTTGAAAGATGAGCATTATGCCGCGCTAAGTGCTTGGTATAATATTTTCACTGGTACCAACCACAATTATCCAATGGCTGCGCGTCATCTACAAGATGATCCATTTACAGGTTATTCTGATTATTCTCGATGGCTTAAAGAAGCTATGTATTATGGAAAAATTAGTGATGCCAATGCGGAAATCTTGAAACTTAAAACAATAAAAGCAAAGATTGCTGATTTTGCAAAGTCGATAAAGCTACCTTCTGAAATAAATCCAGAAAATATTGATGATAAATGTGACCATGAATTTAAGCGTAAAGAATTAGACTTCTGGTATGATGGTACAGCAGATGCTTCCAACACCAAATACGTGGCTGCACAATTAGATTATTGGCGTAAAGATTTACAGTATATTAAGAACAAGTTGAAAGATAAAGTTGCTAAATCAGCTCGCGGACTTGTTGATGATATTGAATATGACTTGGAAGGTAGAATATATCAGCTTACATCCAAAGTTGAAGCAACAATGAATCTTCATGACGGCGAAGAGTATCTGAAGAAACAATTGACAAAATACAATAATCTAGAAGATGCTTTCAGACATAATGTTACGGAATATAACGACTTTGGTATAACACAGGATCAAAGTAGCACACCGGCTAAAGATCCTAGCTTTGATTATGATGCTTATGGCGATCTTGAACACGAGATTGAAACTTTGTACGACAGCTCGTCTTATAAAGAGCTTTACTCTAAATACGGTGATGCTGATGCAAATAAAGATAAAATGGATTCTGCTGCTCGCGAACAGTATTTAAAAGATTACAAAAAACACATGGAACTTCAGAAGGATATATATAAGCTAGAAGCGAAGCGGAACGCTTTGGGCAAGTATCCAGATGTAGATCATAAGCCTACTACCGATTCGAGGACAGCGCGACCGGGTGCTATTTCTTACGCATACTTGCAATTGAAATTTAAGAAGTATGTGCAAAATCTGCTTAAACAAGGAAAGAGCCTTGAAAACTGGCTTGCAGAAAATAAGCCGGCCTATGATGCCATATTTAGGGATCGCGAGAAAGACTTCGGTAATGTATACACAGTATATAGAAACTCAGATCAATACCCGAAGTATTTGGAATCGTACTTTAAGCAGCATCGTTATGAGTTTATTAGAGACTTGGTTGCTTCGCAAGATAATAAGCAGTATGTGAATGATGCGTTGAAAAAACACAAGACGTATGCACAGATGATTCAGGAAACTAATGATTCTCTTAAGGGCATTGACACTGATACTTATAATAAGCGATATCAGCGTATTAAGTTTATTGAGCATCTACAGGAATACGGCAATGATGATGAAGTTGCCAGTATGCTTAATACGGACGACTTAGCTTTGACTCCTGAACAGAAGTCGAGCGAAAGCGTTGCTCCAATCGATTATAATAACAGTTCGTTTGATAATTTTGGCTATAATTACAATAGAAGGAAGAACCACAACACTAATCCTGGTGGTGGTTCCGGTAACACTAATCCTGGTGGTGGCTCCGGCAATAATACTGGCAACACTAATCCTGGCGGTGGTTCCGGTAACACTAATCCTGGCGGTGGCTCCGGCAATAATACTGACAACACTAATCCTGGCGGTGGCTCCGGTAATGGCTCCGGCAATAATCCTGACGGTAATAATCCTGAAGGTGGTTCCAACGGTGGTTCTGTCGGCGGCCCTACGAAGGATTCTGGCGATGATTCTGATGATTTTAATTGGGACGATTTTAATTGGGACGATTTGAATCTTGATGATTTGAATCTTGATGATTTGAATTTGGACGATTTGAATATCAAGCATACTCAGCCTGATAATCCTCAGTCAAAGAAGAATAAGTCTGATAATCCTCAGACCAACAATACCGATGTTGATGATTTCAACATCGATGATTTCAACATCGACGACTTCGATTTAGACGATTTAGATTTGGATGACTCGGATTTGAGCAATTTCTATAGTGATAATACTCAGTCCAATAATGCTAAGCCTAAGAAGAATAAGTCGGAAAATCCTCAGACCAGCAATACCAATGTTGATGATTTCGATTTAGACGATTTCAACATCGACGATTTTAATCTTGATGATTTGAATTGGGACGATTTGAATAGCAAGCATACTCAGTCTGATAATCCTCAATCAAAGAAGAATAAGTCTGATAATCCTCAGACCAACGATACCAATGTTGATGATTTCAACATCGATGATTTCAACATCGACGATTTTGATCTGGATGACTTGGATTTGAGTGATTTGGATTTGAGTGATTTCTATAGCGATAATCCTCAGGCCAATAATGCTGAGTCTAAATAAACTGAGCTTGGCTATACCAAGGTTGTAGAAACTAAGTAATTATGTTCTTGCTGCTGTTGCGAATGTAGCAAGTGCATAAAACATGTAGGCGGTGTGGAGTGTATCCTCACCGCCTACTTAGTTATATAGCTATAGCGTTGTACGTATTACCTTTGCGAGCTATAAGGTAATAACCCAAGCCTCAACCCAACCCAAGCGCCAAAACAAACATAAACACCGTTACTAACTCAGTTAACTGACTGAGAAAGTAACGGTGATAAGCAAAACACTGTTACTAACTCAGTTAACTGACTGAGAAAGTAACGGTGATAAGCAAAACACTGTTACTAACTCAGTTAACTGACTGAGAAAGTAACGGTGATAAGCAAAACATTGTTACTAACTCAGTTAACTGACTGATAAAGTAACGGTGATAAGCAAAACATTGTTACTAACTCAGTTAACTGACTGAGAAAGTAACGGTGATAAGCAAAACATTGTTACTAACTCAGTTAACTGACTGAGAAAGTAACGGTGATAAGCAAAACATTGTTACTAACTCAGTTAACTGACTGAGAAAGTAACGGTAATAAGCAAAACATTGTTACTAACTCAGTTAACTGACTGAGAAAGTAACGGTGATAAGCAAAACATTGTTACTAACTCAGTTAACTGACTGAGAAAATAACGGTGATAAGCAAAACATTGTTACTAACTCAGTTAACTGACTGAGAAAATAACGGTAATTGGCAAAACACTGTTAATATTTCAGCTAACGAACTGAGCTAGTAACACTCAAGCATTCGTACAATCCTTGCTTCAATGCTCTAGTAACTAAAGAAATAACCAACATTCGGCATAATGGGATTCCTACTACCGTAAGGGTTATGAGCTTATTTTTTACACACTTTTGGCCTATAACCCAAATTATCAATATATTTATTTATATTTAAATGTTACAAATAGTGTGTAAGTATCTTATAAACTTAACATTCTAGAAAATTAATGCAATAATCGCACATAAATAATTACAAATAAGCACAAATAACGAACATAACCCTATCTACCTCGCTCATAAATAGCGCAACTCGCCTCAAATTAACGAAAGTACACCAAAGACGATAAATTGTGACTTGTGTCACATAATTACGGTGAACAATAATTTTAATAATAATTTATTGAACCGCAGGTGAAATATCGAGGAGGATGCTCATGGTTGAGGCAAAACACCAATCTGAGGCTGGGAAAGCTGATAACGCTGATGCTATTGACGATGTTGCGTTAGCAGCTCAACAGGAAGTTGACAATCTTGTTGAAAAAGCAGCTCATGCTCTTGACGAATTTGAAAATCTTAATCAAAAACAAATTGACCACATTGTTGCTAAAGCTTCAGTTGCAGCGTTAAATAAGCACTTAGTTCTCGCAAAAATGGCAGTTGACGAAACTGGACGTGGCTTGGTAGAAGATAAAGCTACAAAAAATATTTTTGCTTGCGAGCATATTACGCATTATTTAGCAGGGCAGCGCACTGTTGGAATTATTCGCGAAGACGATGTTCTAGGTATTGATGAGATTGCTGAACCAGTTGGTATTGTTGCTGGCGTAACTCCAGTAACTAACCCAACTTCTACCGCAATTTTTAAGTCCTTAATTGCACTTAAAACTCGTTGCCCAATTATTTTTGGTTTCCATCCTTTCGCTCAAAAGTGTTCTGCTGAAGCTGCTCGAATTGTTCGTGATGCCGCTGTAGCTGCCGGCGCTCCAAAAGATTGCATTCAGTGGATTGAGCATCCTTCTATTGCTGCAACCGGCGCTTTAATGAAGCATCCGAAGATTGCAACTATTCTTGCAACCGGCGGACCTGGAATGGTTAAAGCTGCGTATTCTTCCGGTAAGCCAGCTCTTGGCGTAGGTGCTGGAAACGCTCCTGCTTACGTTGATTCCGACGTTGATATTTCGCGCGCTGCAAACGATTTGATTCTTTCTAAGCATTTTGATTACGGCATGATTTGCGCAACTGAGCAGGCTATTATTGCGCATACGGATGTTTATGATCCTTTGCTTCGCGAATTAAAGCGACGCAAGGCTTATGTTGTAAATGCTGAGGAAAAAGCAAAGCTTGAGCAGTACATGTTTGGATGCACTTCGTATTCCGGCAATACTCCAAAGCTTAATTCGGTGGTTCCAGGAAAATCTCCACAATATATTGCGCATGAAGCCGGCTTTGAAATTCCAGAAGATGCTGTGATTTTGATTTCTGAGTGCAAAGAAGTTGGCGAAATGGAACCGCTTACTATGGAAAAGCTTGCTCCTGTGCATGCAATGTTGCGAGCAGAAAATAAGGAGCAAGGCTTTGAAATGTGCGAGAAAATGCTTGTGCATGGAGCCGGTCACACTGCTGTAATTCACACGAATAATCAAGATCTTGTGCGCGAATACGGCGTTCGTATGCATGCATGCCGTATTATTTGGAATTCTCCTGGCTCTCTTGGCGGAGTTGGAGATATTTACAATTCGATTGCTCCGTCGCTTACGCTTGGTTGCGGTTCATACGGTGGCAATTCTGTTTCCGGCAACGTACAAGCTGTAAATCTTCTTAATATTAAGCGAATCGCACGAAGGAATAATAATATGCAATGGTTTAAGATTCCGGCCAAAACATATTTTGAGCCGAATGCTGTTCGTTATTTGCGAGACATGTATGGTATTGAGCGCGCAGTTATTGTGTGCGATAAAGTCATGGAACAGCTGGGAGTAGTCGATAAGATTATTGATCAGTTGCGTGCGCGTGATAATCGCGTCACTTTCCGCATTATTGATTACGTTGAGCCTGAGCCAAGCGTGGAAACTGTTGAGCGCGGCGCTGAGATGATGCGTGAAGAGTTCCAGCCGGATACCATTATTGCTGTTGGCGGCGGTTCTCCAATGGATGCTTCGAAGATTATGTGGCTTATGTATGAGCATCCGGAGATTTCTTTCGCTGATTTGCGCGAAAAGTTCTTCGATATTCGTAAGCGTGCTTTTAAGATTCCGCCTCTTGGAAGTAAAGCTAAGTTGGTGTGCATCCCAACTTCTTCCGGAACTGGTTCCGAAGTTACGCCTTTTGCTGTTATTACTGATCACAAAACGGGTTATAAGTATCCTGTAACTGATTACGCTTTGACGCCATCTGTTGCAATTGTCGATCCTGTTCTTGCGCGCACTCAGCCTCGTCGCTTAGCTTGCGATTCTGGTTTCGATGCTTTGACGCATGCTATGGAAGCTTATGTGTCTGTTTACGCAAATGATTTCACAGACGCAATGGCATTGCACGCAGCTAAACTTATTTGGGAAAATCTTAACGATTCTGTCAACTCTGAAGACTCGGAACGTAAGATTGAAGCGCAAGAAAAAATGCATAATGCTGCAACGATGGCAGGTATGGCATTTGGTTCTGCATTCCTTGGAATGTGCCATGCTATGGCTCATACTATCGGCGCTTTGTGCCACGTGGTTCATGGTCATACGAATGCAATTTTGTTGCCGTATGTGATTCGATACAATGGCCGTATTCCTCAGGAGCCAACAAGCTGGCCAAAGTATAACCATTATGTTGCCGTTGAGAGGTATCAAGAACTTGCTAAGAATCTTGGAATTGATCCTGGCAGAACTGCAGAAGAAGGCGTGGAAAATCTTGCGCGCGCTGTGGAAGCTTACCGAGATCAAAAACTTGGCATGGATGCTTCGTTTAAGGCTTGTGGAGTAGACGAAGAATACTACTGGTCAATGCTTGATCATATTGGCATGCGTGCTTATGAAGATCAATGCGCTCCTGCAAATCCTCGTATTCCTCAAATTGAAGATATGAAAGATATTGCTATTGCTGCATATTATGGTGTTTCCCAAGAAGAAGGCCATCGTATGCGCATGGAGCGTGAAGCTGGTAATAATTAAAAATCGCAAATACTAAATAATCGTAAATATTAAATAATTAAATAATTGCGATAATTAAATAATCGTAAATATTGTAATAATTAAATAATTACGTATTTAGTAATAAATGGCAGGAGCTTAACTAACTGTAGTTCCTGCCATTTTTTGTTGAAAAATAGCCGACACGCCCGGTTTTTAATAATCGAAGGTTGATGGTTTAATTGCTTAGTTGCCTGTTTTAAGGCTCGCATATTGTAATTCAAAAAAGCGAGCGCGGAAGCGAAAACTTTTTCATGTGAATAAGTTTTTGATGCTGCGCACTGATGTGGAATGACCTTAGGTGTCTATTCTCGACGGTGCCCTTAAATTCAGGTTGGTAAACAGTAAACGAATCGCTAGAAAGGGCGGACGGCAATGGCGGGACAGAAAATCCGCATCAGGCTTAAGTCCTATGACCATGAGGTCATCGACCAATCGGCGAAGAAAATCGTCGAGACGGTGACGAACGCGGGCGCCACAGTAGTGGGTCCGGTTCCTCTGCCGACCGAGAAGAACGTGTTTGTTGTTATCCGTTCTCCTCATAAATATAAGGATTCTCGCGAGCATTTCGAGATGCGCACTCATAAGCGCCTCATTGACATCGTAGATCCAACGCCAAAGGCTGTGGATTCTTTGATGCACATTGACCTGCCTGCGGATGTAAACATCGAGATCAAGCTGTAGGAAGGGGGAGAATAATGTCGCAGAATAATAATCGCACTGCTTTGCTCGGCCGCAAGCTGGGTATGTCGCAGGTTTGGGATGAAAACGGCTTCTTCGTCCCCGTAACTCTGGTTGAGGTTTCTACCAACGTAGTTACCGCTGTAAAGACCGTAGAATCTGACGGCTATTGCGCTGTTCAGCTCGGTTATGGCCAGATTGATCCTACCAAGGTGACCAAGCCATTGGCTGGCCATTTTGCAAAGGCTGGTGTAACTCCTCGTCGTCACCTCGCTGAGGTGCGCACGGAGAACGCAGCAGAGTATCAGCCAGGTCAGGAATTGACCGCTGAGGTGTTCGTTGAGGGTTCTGAAGTAGATGTCACTGGCACTACCAAGGGTAAGGGCTTTGCTGGCACTATTAAGCGTTGGGGCTTCAAGTCCTATCGTCGTACTCACGGCTCGCACAAGAACGAACGTCGCCCAGGTTCTGTGGGCGCTTGCGCAACTCCAAGCCGCATTTTGAAGGGCAAGCGTATGGCTGGTCGCATGGGTCATGTGACTTCCACCGCGCTCAACCTCACCATCGTTTCTTCGGATGTCGAGAACGGCATTCTCGCTATTAAGGGCGCTGTTCCAGGTCCTAAGGGCGCAATCGTTCTCGTCCGTTCGGCAGTGAAGGGAGCCTGATAATTATGGCAAACGTAACTCTGAACGTCACTGATACTACGGGCAAGGCAAACGGTACTGTTGAAGCTCCTGCTGAGATTTTCGGCATCTCCAACGAAGACGTTTTGGCTCATGGCCCATTGGTTCATCAGGTCGTAATCGCTCAGCTTGCTGCTGCTCGTCAGGGCACCCATGCTGTGAAGAATCGTGCTAATGTTTCCGGTGGCGGTAAGAAGCCATGGAAGCAGAAGGGCACCGGTCGTGCTCGTCAAGGCTCCATTCGTGCTCCACAGTGGGTACATGGTGGCGTTGTTCACGGTCCAGTTCCTCGTAAGTACGATCAGCGTACCCCGAAGAAGATGAAGGCAGCTGCTCTTCGTTACGTTCTTTCGGATCGTGCAAATGCTGGACGTATTGCTGTAGTTGATTTTGGTATTAAGGATGTTCCATCCACCAAGAAGGCAGTTGCAGCACTTACCCCTGTGACCAATAACCAGTTCACCACTGTTGTGCTTTCTCGTGAAAACATCAATGAGTGGATGTCTGTACGCAATATCCCAACGGTGCACGTGATCTTCGCTGATCAGCTCAACACCTACGATGTTGTTACAGCTCAGTACGTCGTCTTCTCCAAGGAAGGCTTCGAAGCCTTCGTTGCTGCTAAGACCGAGCCTGTCGTTAAGGAGGCCTGATTTAAATGGTCGCAGTCCATAACCCAGCACATGACGTAATTCTCAAGCCAGTTGTTTCTGAAAAGAGCTATGCAGCTTCTGATCGTGGCCAGTACACTTTCGTAGTTGCTCCAGATGCTAACAAGGTTCAGATCAAGCAGGCTATCGAAGAAATCTTCAAGGTCAAGGTGACAAACGTTAACACCCTGAACCGCGCTGGCAAGTTGAAGCGCTCCCGCACCGGTTTCGGCCGTCGTGTGAATCAGAAGCGCGCTATTGTCACCGTGGCTGAAGGCCAAACGATTGACATCTTTGGTAACTGAAGGCTAGCCGAGAAAAGTAAAGGAATACTATATTATGGCTATCCGCGTTTATAAGCCGACGACTGCAGGCCGTCGCAACGCTTCGGTTTCGGATTTTGCCGAGATCACGCGCTCTACGCCTGAAAAGTCGCTGGTACGCAAACTCAGCAAGACTGGTGGTCGTAACTCTTACGGCCGCATGACTTCTCGCCATCGCGGCGGCGGTCACAAGCGTCAGTATCGTCTCATCGATTTCAAGCGTTGGGACAAGGATGGCGTGCCGGCAAAGGTTGCTCATATTGAGTATGACCCTAACCGTTCCGCTCGCATCGCATTGTTGCACTATGCAGATGGTGAAAAGCGTTACATTATCGCTCCTGAAGGCATTGCCCAGGGTGATGTTATTGAGACCGGTGCTCAGGCTGATATTAAGCCAGGCAACAACCTGCCTCTGAAGAATATCCCAACCGGTACCGTGGTTCACGCAATCGAACTTCGTCCACTTGGTGGCGCAAAGATTGCTCGTTCCGCTGGTGCTGCTGTTCAGCTCGTCGCTAAGGATGGCGCTTACGCTCAGTTGCGTATGCCATCTGGCGAAATTCGTAACGTTGACGCTCGTTGCCGCGCTACGATTGGCGAAGTTGGTAATTCTGATCACGCCAACATTGAGCTTGGTAAAGCAGGTCGTGCACGTTGGCTTGGTCGTAGGCCAATCACCCGTGGTGAATCCATGAACCCTGTGGACCACCCACATGGTGGTCGTACCCGTGGTGGCAAGCCGCCAGTTTCTCCATGGGGCAAGGGCGAGGTTCGTACACGTCGTCCAAAGAAGGCTTCGAACAAGATGATTGTTCGTCGTCGCCCGAATGGTAAGAACCGCAAGTAAGGGAGTGTCGAATAGATGACTCGTAGCATCAAGAAGGGCCCTTTCGTCGACGCCCACTTGCAGAAGAAAGTCGACGAGCAAAACGACAAGGGCACGCACAACGTCATTAAGACGTGGTCGCGTCGTTCGATGATCACTCCTGATTTCATTGGACACACCTTTGCCGTACACGATGGCCGCAAGCATGTGCCGGTATTCGTTACCGAAGCCATGGTTGGTCATAAGCTCGGTGAGTTCGCCCCGACCAAGACCTTCAAGGGTCATGTGAAGGACGACAAAAAGGCACGCCGCTAAAGGAGAGTTAGGACACATGGAAGCTAAAGCAATCGCTCGTCACGTCCGCGTGACGCCGCGCAAGGCTCGCCGCATGGTCGACCTCATCCGAGGCAAGCGTGCAAGCGAAGCTATTACCATTTTGAAGTTTGCTCCTCAGGACGCATCTCTTCCGGTGCGCAAGGTTCTCGAAAGCGCGATCGCTAACGCTCGCGTTAAGGCCGAAAAGGCCGGTGAACCATTCCGTGAGCAGGACTTGGTCATCAAGGAAACCTATGTGGATGAGGGCGTAACGCTTAAGCGTTTCCGCGCTCGTGCACAAGGTCGCGCTGCGCGCATTAACAAGCGCACCAGCCATATCACTGTTATCGTCTCGCTTAAGGAAGGAGCCCGCTAAAGATGGGTCAGAAGATCAATCCTTTCGGCTATCGCCTGGGCATCACCGAGAATCATCGTTCTAAGTGGTTCTCCGACTCCAACAAGGCTGGCGAGCGTTATCGTGACTTCGTCCTTGAGGATGACAAGATTCGCAAGGAAATGAGCCATGACCTCGAGCGTGCTGGCGTATCTCGTATCGTTATTGAGCGCACTCGTGATCGCGTACGTGTTGATATTCACACCGCTCGTCCAGGTATTATTATCGGTCGTCGTGGTGCTGAAGCTGAGCGCGTTCGTGCAAAGCTCGAGAAGCTCACAGGCAAGCAAGTACAGCTCAACATCTTCGAAGTGAAGAACGCTGCACTTGACGCTCAGTTGGTCGCTCAGGGAATTGCGGAGCAGTTGACAAACCGCGTTACATTCCGTCGTGCTATGCGCAAGGCACAGCAGGACGCAATGCGTGCAGGTGCCAAGGGTATCCGTATTAAGCTCTCCGGTCGCCTTGGTGGCGCCGAAATGAGCCGTTCTGAGTTCTATCGTGAGGGTCGCGTTCCACTGCAGACCCTTCGTGCCCTGATTGATTATGGCTTCTTCGAAGCTAAGACCACTTACGGCCGTATTGGCGTAAAGGTCTGGATTTACAAGGGTGATATGACCGAGCGTGAGTTTGAAGAGCAGCAGGCTCAGCAGGGTAAGCGTGAAGGCCGCCGTGGCGACCGTCGTCCACGTCGTGGCGCACGTCCTGCTAACCAGCAGAAGGCTGCTGAAGCACAGGCTGAAAAGCCAGCTGAAGCTGCAGCTGCTGAGGCTCCTGCCGCAACGGAAACGAAGGAGTGAGCAGATGCTTATCCCAAAGAGGACTAAATATCGTAAGCAGCACCGTCCTACCCGTAGCGGCATGTCTAAGGGTGGAACCGAGATTGCTTTCGGCGATTTCGGTATTCAGGCGCTGGCTCCGGCCTACATCACTAACCGACAGATCGAGGCAGCTCGTATCGCAATGACTCGTTACATTAAGCGTGGCGGTCGTGTGTGGATTACGGTCTTCCCAGATCGTCCATTAACCAAGCACCCGCTTGGTGCGCGAATGGGTTCCGGTAAGGGCGCTCCAGAATTCTGGATTGCCAACATCCACCCAGGCCGCGTAATGTTCGAGATCGGTGGTGTTTCTGAGGACATCGCTCGCGAGGCTTTGCGCCGCGCTATCGATAAGCTCCCAATGAAATGCCGTGTTATTGCGCGTGAAGGCGGTGACATCTGATGCCAGTCGGAACTGCAGACTACACCATCAAGAATTTGAACGAGAAGACTAACGCTGAAATTGAAGGCTTCTTAAAGAAGTCCAAGGAAGAGCTTTTTAACTTGCGCTTCCAGGCAGCAACTGGTCAACTCGAAAACAGCGCTCGCCTCAAGGCGGTCAAGCACGACATAGCCAGGATGTATACTATCCTGCGTGAGCGTGAACTCGGCATCAGCCAAGAGCCTGGCGCCACTGAGGTCAAGGAGAAGTAAGCATGGCTGAGAACCAAGAGCGCAACTTCCGCAAGGTTCGTCGCGGTTACGTCGTGTCCGAGGCCATGGACAAGACGATTGCCGTTGAGCTGGAGCAGCGTTCGACACACCCGCTTTACGGTAAAGTCGTTCGCTCCACCCGCAAGGTCAAAGCCCATGATGAACACAACGAGGCACATATTGGCGACCTCGTGAGTATTATGGAAACTCGGCCCCTGAGCAAGACCAAGCGTTGGCGTCTCGACTCGATTATCGAGCGCGCCAAGTAAACAAGTTCGGCAAGGCTCCGCGCTTCACCTGTGTCTGCTTTTAGGGCAGGCACAGGTGAGTGGGGAGAACCAGCTCGGCTAAGGAGAATCAATGATTCAGCAGGAAACGCGGCTTCATGTCGCCGACAACACGGGTGCTAAGGAATTACTTGCCATCCGCGTGCTCGGTGGATCGAAGCGACGCTATGCCGGCATCGGCGACATCATCGTCGCCTCCGTCAAGGACGCGATCCCTGGCGGGTCGGTCAAGAAAGGCGACGTAGTTAAGGCTGTCGTCGTCCGTACTGTCAAGGAACATCGCCGTGTCGATGGTTCCTATATTAAGTTCGATGAGAACGCCGCCGTCATTCTCGGCTCTGGCCGTGAACCAAAAGGCACTCGTATCTTCGGACCAGTCGGTCGTGAATTGCGCGATCAGCGCTTCATGAAGATTGTGTCCCTTGCCCCGGAGGTGATCTGATATGGTAGCCAAGATTAAGTCCGGCGACCAGGTAAAGGTCATTCGCGGCAAGGATCGCGGTAAGGAAGGCAAGGTACTTCGTGTACTTGCTGACGACCGTTTGGTTGTTGAAGGCGTTCAGATTGTTAAGAAGCACGTTCGCGCCACCCAGCAGGGTCAGCAGGCGGGCATTGTATCGGTTGAGGCTCCAATCCATCGCTCTAACGTGATGGTTATTGATCCAGAAACCAAGCAGCCTACCCGCGTTGGCGTGATTGTTAAGCAAGAGGCTCGTGACGGCAAGGTTAAGACCGTGCGCGTGCGTGTCGCCAAGAAGTCCGGAAAGGAGCTGGCATGACCGATACTACAGTTGAGTTGCCGGCAACTCCGCGCTTAAAGCAACAATACAAGGATGAAATCGTTCCAGCCTTGGAGAAGGAATTCGGCCACACTAATCCTATGCAGGTGGCTCGCGTGCAGAAGGTTGTCGTCTCTATGGGCGTCGGCGCTGCAGCTCGTGATTCCAAGCTCATCGAAGGTGCGATTAAGGATCTCACTCTGATCACTGGCCAGAAGCCAAAGGTCACCAAGGCAAAGAAGTCTGTTGCACAGTTCCACTTGCGCGAAGGCCAGGCTATTGGTGCTTACGTTACGCTTCGTGGCGATCGTATGTGGGAATTCTTGGATCGTTTGCTCACTCTGGCTTTGCCACGTATCCGCGATTTCCGTGGTATCAATGGCAACCAGTTTGACGGTCAGGGCAATTACAACTTCGGTCTTACGGAACAGTCTATGTTCCATGAGATTGATCCTGACTCGATTGATCATCAGCGTGGTATGGACATCACCGTGGTGACTACCACCAAGGACGATGTGGAGGCCAAGTCTTTGCTTAAGCACCTCGGTTTCCCATTCAAGGAGAACTGAAATGGCAAAAACCGCTCTGAAAAACAAGGCGGCCGCTAAGCCGAAGTTCAAGGTACGCGCTTATACGCGTTGCCAGGTTTGTGGTCGTCCTCACTCCGTGTATCGCAAGTTCGGTCTGTGCCGTGTTTGCCTTCGTGAGAAGGCACATCGCGGTGAGTTGCCGGGTGTTACGAAGTCCAGTTGGTAAATATCGACGCTGAAGGTCCACTGCCCAAAGACAAAGGTCTCATATAGAGGCGGTGGAAACCACGGCGAGAAAGGGCGTTAGCCCACATGACAATGACAGATCCAATCGCAGACATGTTGACACGTCTGCGTAACGCGAGCGCGGCAAAGCACGATACCGTGGAAATGCCGTACTCCAAGTTCAAGGCGAACATCGCCGAGATTCTGAAGCACGAAGGCTACATTAAGGACTTCGCTGCTAAGGAAGCTAAGGTTGGACAGACGTTGGAAATTACGTTGAAGTATGGCTCCAATGGCCAGCGTTCTATCCAGGGCATCAAGCGCATTTCTAAGCCAGGCTTGCGTCGTTACGCTAAGTCTGATGCTTTGCCAATGCCTCTTGGTGGTCTCGGTATCGCTATTATCTCGACCAGCTCGGGATTGTTGACTCAGAAGGAATGCCTCGACCGAGGCATTGGCGGCGAAATTGTCGCCTACGTATGGTGAGAAAGGAGAGCTGAAGATGGCATCGCATATTGGTAAGCTCCCCGTCGACATTCCTCAAGGCGTGGAAGTAAAGATTGAAGGTCAGTCCTTCAGCGTCAAGGGCGCTAAGGGTTCTGACTCCTATGTAATTCCAGAGGGTATTACCGCGGAAGTTGCTGAGAATCAGATTGTTTTGACTCCAGCTGACGATTTGCGTCCAACTCGTGCAAAGCACGGCTTGGCTCGCGCAATTGTTGCTTCCATGGTTAAGGGTGTGCATGATGGCTACACCAAGACTTTGGATATTGTCGGTACCGGTTATCGTGCAGTAATGAAGGGCAAGGGCATTGAGTTCTCGCTCGGTTATTCTCACACTATTACCGTTCAACCACCGGCAGGTATTGAGTTCGAGTTGCCAAATCCTAACCAGGTAATCGTTAAGGGCACTGATAAGCAGACTGTTGGCCAAGTTGCTGCTAACATTCGTAAGCTTCGTGCTCCAGAACCTTACAAGGGTAAGGGTATTAAGTACACCGATGAACGCATCCTGCGCAAGGCTGGAAAGGCTGGTAAGTGATATGAGCGTTAAGATTTTCGGTAAGGGTACCAAAGTCGCACGTTTGCGTCGTCACGCCCGTCTTCGTAAGCGTATTGCTGGCACATCTGAACGTCCTCGTTTAGTTGTTTCTCGTTCTAACCGTCACATGGTTGCTCAGATTGTGGACGATGTCAAAGGCATTACTTTTGTAAGCGCTTCCACTTTGACTGCAGACTTCGCTGGTTTCACCGGTACGAAGACTGAAGCTGCAACCAAGGTTGGTGAGTTGGTAGCGGCTAAGGCGAAGGAAGCGGGTATTACCGCTGTAGTCTTCGACCGTGGCGGCAACAAATATCATGGTCGCGTCGCAGCAGTGGCTGAAGGCGCCCGTCAGGGAGGTCTGGCACTGTGAGCGACAACGAAAAGGAAACCCAAGTGGCTGAAGAAACTCAGAACACTCAGGCATCCGCTGAGGAACGCAACGATGATCGCCGTTCTCGCCGTAACAAGGGCGAGGGTAAGCGTGGCGAGCGTCGTAACCGTCGTGAAGAAAACCGCGGCGAGGAGCTTCTGGATCGCGTAGTTACTATTAACCGTGTTTCCAAGACCCACAAGGGTGGTCGTACCTTTAGCTTTGCAGCACTTGTTGTTGTTGGCGACGGTAAGGGCACTGTTGGTGTTGGTTACGGCAAGTCTCGCGAAGTTCCAGCAGCTATCGCTAAGGGTCAGCTTGACGCCAAGAAGCATATGTTCACCGTTCCACGCATTCGTGGCACCGTCACTCATCCAGTGCTCGGTCACGATGCTGCTGGTACCGTGTTGCTTCGTCCAGCTGCTCCAGGTACTGGTGTAATCGCTGGTGGTGCTGTGCGCGCCGTTATGGAATGCGCTGGTATTACCGACATCCTCACCAAGTCCATGGGCTCTGCCACTGCTGTTAACGTAGTGCGCGCTACTGTGGACGCTTTGAAGAAGCTCGAAGAGCCAGAAGAAATTTCTGCTCGTCGTGGCCTCTCCCTTGAGGAAGTCGCTCCTGATG
This sequence comes from Gardnerella sp. CCPDSM, assembly GCF_056754715.1. NCBI lineage: Bacteria > Bacillati > Actinomycetota > Actinomycetes > Bifidobacteriales > Bifidobacteriaceae > Gardnerella > Gardnerella sp. CCPDSM. The sequence continues at coordinate 119,963 of NZ_JBQEQO010000003.1, read as the reverse complement.
CTTTGCTCCGTGAGCGCGCTGCCGGCATTGCCGAAGCTCGCAAGGCTCGCGAAGAAGCTCAGGCCGCCAAGGCAGCTGAAGCAAAGGATGGTGAGTGATGTCAAATTTGAAGATCACTCTGGTGCATGGTTTGGTTCACACCACTGAGCGCCAGCGCGCGAACGTTCATACGCTCGGCCTTCATAAGATTGGTCATAGCGTAGTTCGTGAGGACACCCCCGTCAATCGTGGCTTGGTCATGGCCGTGCGCCACCTGGTGAGCGTCGAGGAGGTCGACTGATTATGGCTAACGAAGAACCAATGCTGCATATGCATACGCTGCGTCCAGCTCCAGGAGCTAACAAGGATCGCATCCGCGTAGGCCGTGGTGAAGGCTCCAAGGGTAAGACCTCGGGTCGTGGTGATAAGGGCACAAAGAAGCGTTATCAGGTGCGTCCTGGCTTCGAAGGTGGCCAGCTCCCACTCTACATGCGCTTGCCTAAGTTGCGTGGCTTCAAGAGTCCTTTCAAGAAGGAGTTCCAGGTCGTCAACGTTGCAGCTCTCGCTGAACTCTTCCCAAAGGGTGGCGAAGTTACTGTTGCTGACCTCATTGCCAAGGGCGCTGTGCGCGATGGCTACCCAGTTAAGGTTTTGGGTGACGGCGAATTAACCGTTTCCTTGACTCTTAAGGGTATGAAGGCTTCTGCTTCTGCTAAGGCTAAGATTGAAGCTGCAGGCGGTTCCGTAAGCGAAGAGTAGTTAAATAAAACTACTTGAGTTTAATGCAGTTATAAATCTGTAAATAGTCCCTCTAGCATTGTCTAGGGGGACTATTTTTATCGTCAAAACTCACCAATAATCTATTTCAGTAGGCACCGTGAGATACACTATTGCCTCAGAGTTTGTTTTTTGCACTGTTGCGCCTAGGAGTGCGCGAAAAAAGGGAGGAAGACCCAGGTGAAAACGTTAATCCAGGCCTTCAGGACGAAGGAGTTGAGGAATAAGATCCTCTTCGTCTTCGCTATGATTATTATCTACCGTATCGGTTCGTTTATTCCGATTCCAGGTGTCGATTATAAAGTAATTCATGCTTGCACAGCTAAGTTAGCTTCGTCTAAAGAGAACTTTATTGGGTTGGTTAACTTGTTCTCAGGCGGCTCGCTTTTGCAGCTTTCTATTTTTGCTTTGGGCGTAATGCCTTACATTACGGCTTCCATTGTGATTCAGCTGCTTCGCGTGGTTATTCCGCGCTTCGAGGCTTTGCACAAGGAAGGCCAGTCAGGCGAGACAAAGCTTACGCAGTACACGCGTTACTTAACTATTGGTTTGGCTATTTTGCAGTCGACTACTATTTTGGTAACCGCTCGTTCTGGTGCGCTCTTTAACTATCAGTGCGGCCAGGTTATTCCTGACGGCAGCTTCTGGAGCCTTGTCGTAATGGTTTTGATTATGACCGGCGGCACGGGCCTTATTATGTGGATGGCAGAACTTATTACCGATAAAGGCATCGGCCAGGGTATGTCCGTCTTAATCTTCATGTCTATTTGCTCTGGCTTCTTGCCAAAGCTTTGGGAGATTGGTTGGGGCACAAACGGCTCCAATGGCGATTGGACTAAGTTCTCAATTGTTGCAGGCGTTTTGCTTGTTATTCTTGTCTTCGTTGATTTTGTGGAGCTTGCGCAGCGTCGTATTCCTGTGCAATACACTCGTCGTATGATTGGCCGCAAGATGTATGGTGGTTCTTCCACTTACTTGCCATTAAAGGTCAATATGAGCGGCGTTATTCCACCAATCTTTGCTTCGTCAATTCTTGCTGTTCCTACACTTATTGCCCAGTTTGGCGATAAGAAGCAGGGATGGGTTAATTGGATTGAAGATAACTTAGCTAATTCCACTTCTGCTTGGTACATTGCTTTCTACACAGTGATGATTGTGTTCTTCTGCTTCTTCTACACGGAGATTACTTTCAACACTGACGAAAGCGCAGATAACATGAAGGAGTATGGTGGCTTTATTCCTGGCATTCGTGCTGGTAGCGCCACAAGCCATTACTTGAGCTATGTTATGAACAGATTGAACACTGTTGGCGCTGTGTATTTGCTTTTCGTTGCGTTAATTCCTACCGTTTTGATTATGGCTTTGCATTTGAATACAAAGTTGCCATTCGGCGGTACAACCATCTTGATTATTGCAGGCGTTGGTTTGGATACCTTGCGTCAAGCAAAGGCTCAGACTGAGCAGTTCCAGTACGCTGGTTTCTTGTTCAATCATGAGGATCAAAAGCAAATATCTAAGTAAGTAAATTAATTTGTGAAGAATCAAGGAGATAATATGCGATTGCTGATTATGGGTCCGCAAGGCGTAGGTAAAGGAACCCAAGCCGCTTTGTTAAGTGAGCATTACGGTATTCCAGCAATTTCTACAGGCGATATTTTCCGTTACAATCTGAAGAATCAGACTGAGCTTGGTAAGCAAGTTCAGGGTTACCTTGACAAAGGCGAGTTGGTTCCAGATGAGTTGACGAATACTATCGTTAAGGATCGTCTTGCTCAAGATGATGCTAAGAACGGCTGGATTCTCGACGGTTACCCACGCAACGCTTCCCAGGTTCAAGCATTGGATCGCATGTTGGAAGATCTCGGCACTCCTCTTGATCACGTTGTTGCTCTTGAAGCTGAGCGTGAAGTTTTGCTTGAGCGTATGCAAAAGCGAGCTGTAGAGCAGGGTCGTTCTGACGATACTCCTGAAGTTATTGCCAAGCGTTTGGAAACTTACGAAAAGGAAACCGCTCCGTTGCTTGATATTTACGAAAGCCGCGGTCAGTTGGTTGCAGTTGATGGCGTTGGCGATATTAAGGAAATTAATAATCGCATCGTCGAATCGCTAAATTAATTTAGTAGCAAATCAATTTAGTAACAAATTAATTTAGTAAGTTATTAAAATTTCACGCAATGCGCCCTATTCGACACGCCGAGTGTTGTAAGGGGCGCATTTCCTGTATTATAGAAGATTGGCGTGTCTTCGGATGCGCAAAGTAGTATATCCAAGGAACGGAACGAGGCTCATGGCAAAAGACGGTGTGATTGAAGTCGAAGGCAAGGTAGTCGAAGCGCTGCCGAACGCGATGTTTCGTGTTCAGCTCGAGAATGAGCACATCGTACTAGCGACGATTTCTGGGAAGATGCGCAAAAATTACATTCGTATTCTTCCGCAAGATCGTGTAGTGCTGGAGATGAGTCCATACGATTTGAACCGCGGACGTATTACGTACCGTTATAAGTAAAGGTACAAGCAAAGGAAAACCATGAAGGTCAGCCCTAGCGTGAAGAGGATCTGCGAAAACTGCCGCGTGATCCGCCGTCACGGCCGCGTCATGGTGATCTGCATTAACCCACGTCATAAGCAGCGTCAGGGCTGAGCAGATTTCCATCGCGGAATACATAGAATAAGGCGCTGAGTCACAGCAAAAGCTGAACCCTGGGTGCGCAGGCCCAGGCCGCAGATAATGCGGAAGACTTGGTGCACGACCTGCGTAACAGTAAAGGAATTACAATGGCACGTCTTGCCGGAGTAGATATTCCAAATGAGAAGCGCATTGAGATCGCCCTCACCTACATTTTTGGTGTTGGCCGCACTCGCGCTAAGGAAACGCTTGCCGCGACCGGTGTTAATCCGGACACTCGCGTCAAGGATCTTACGGATGAACAGCTGATCACCCTGCGTGATTATCTTGAAGCTAATTACAAGATTGAAGGCGATTTGCGTCGTGAAGTCGACGCCGACATCCGTCGTAAGATTCAGATCAACTGCTATCAAGGCCAGCGTCATCGCAAGGGTCTTCCTGTGCGTGGTCAGCGTACCAAGACTAATGCTCGTACTCGTAAGGGTCCAAAGCGTACTGTCGCCGGGAAGAAGAAGGCCACCCGATAGTAGTCGGTGGTCGGCTCTAGGCCACGGATACATTTCCATCGTCTAGACATACCAACTCATTCGTCATTAGGAAACGAGGGTCAATGGCAGCTGCAAAGCAAGCCTCGCGCAAGCCGCGTCGCCGGGACCGCAAGTCGGTGCCGGTTGGGCAGGCGCATATTAAATCAACATTCAATAACACGATTATCTCCATCACCGATCCATCCGGTGCAGTCCTTTCCTGGGCTTCCGGTGGTGATGTCGGCTTTAAGGGTTCCCGTAAGTCGACTCCTTACGCTGCAGGTATGGCCGCTGAGTCTGCCGCTCGTAAAGCAATGGAGCATGGCCTTAAGAAGGTTGACGTGTTTGTTAAGGGTCCAGGTTCCGGTCGTGAAACCGCTATCCGTTCCCTCCAGTCCGCGGGTCTCGAAGTTGGTTCTATTACCGACGTCACCCCGCAAGCGCATAACGGCGTACGCCCACCAAAGCGTCGCCGCGTCTGAGCACTCTTACGAATCCATCCATCCAACCCGCTTATGGGCGGCGAGTGCACCACCGACCAGAAGCTGAAAGGATACCAAAGTGCTTATCGCACAGCGTCCGACACTTACCGAGGAACCACTGAATCCCCAGCGTTCTCGCTTTATTATTGAGCCGTTGGAACCAGGTTTTGGCTACACTCTCGGCAATTCGCTGCGTCGTACCTTGTTGAGTTCCATTCCAGGTGCTGCCGTTACTTCGGTACGCATTTCCGGAGCTTTGCATGAGTTTACGACTCTGCCAGGTGTTGAAGAAGATGTCACTGAAATTCTGCTGAACATCAAGGGCATCGTGCTCACCAGTGAGTACGACGAGCCTGTAGTGATGTATTTGCGCAAGAATGGTAAAGGTGAAGCTACTGCTGGAGACATTACTCCTCCAGCTGGTGTGACTATTGCCAATCCTGACTTGCATATTGCTACACTCGCCGAAGATGGTGAACTTGAAATTGAGTTTACTGTTGAACGCGGTCGCGGCTACGTGCCAGCTCAGATGAACAAGCAGGAGAACAGCGAAATCGGCCGCATTCCTGTGGATTCGATCTACTCACCAGTTTTGAAGGTGAGCTATAAGGTCGAAGCTACCCGCGTGGAACAGCGCACGGACTTCGATAAGCTCATCCTGGATGTGGAGACCAAGCCAGCTATTACACCGCGCGATGCTGTTGCATCCGCTGGTTCGACCTTGGTAGAGCTTTTCGGTCTTTGCCGTGAGCTTAACGTTGAGGCCGAAGGTGTAGAAGTTGGTCCAGCGCCAACTCGTGATGATTCTGATTCTCAGTTGGCTATACCGATTGAAGAAATGAATCTTACCCAGCGCAGCTACAATTGCTTAAAGCGCGAGGGTATTCATACAGTCGGCGAACTGGTAGTTCACACTGAGCAGGATTTGCTCGATATTCGTAATTTCGGCATGAAATCCATCGATGAGGTCAAAGAAAAGTTGCAGACTATGGGTCTGTCTTTGAAGGCTTCGCCGATTGGCTTCGACGCCAACAATCTCGAAGGTGGCACTTTCTTCTCGCCTGAAGACGAGTAAAGTCCATCTGCAATCGTCGTAACATTCGGATGTTCGGGTTGATGCCCACCTGAATGATGCGACAATAAGGAGTAATAATGCCTACACCGAAACAAGGCCCTCGTCTGGCTTCCAGCCCGGCTCATGAGCGCCTGATGCTGGCCAACATGGCGACCAGCCTCTTCCAGCACGGTCGTATCGTGACGACGTTGCCAAAGGCAAAGCGTCTTCGTCCGCTTGCTGAGCGTTTGATTTCATTCGCTAAGCGCGGCGATTTGCATTCACGCCGTCGCGTGTTGCGCGTGATTCGCAACAAGTCCGTAGTTCACGTTCTTTTCACTCAGATTGCTGAGCAGATGAAGCAGCGTGAAGGTGGCTACACCCGTATCGTGAAGATTGCTCCACGCCGTGGTGACACCGCTCCTCAGGCTATTATTGAGCTCGTAACTGAGCCAGTAAGCCCAAAGAAGGCTGTTGTGAAAGAAGCTGAAGCAGCTACTAAAGTAGCAGCTAAAGAAGAAGCTGCAGAGTAGTTGGAAATCCAGCTTTACGCATCGGTAAGTAAATCTTAAAAATTAAGCGTTTAATCGCTTCTGTTTAATCGCTTATTTAAAGAATTGCTATAACGGGTCGAGGTTAATTCCTCGATCCGTTTTTTATTTGTATTTTTATTTGTATTTTTATTTATTATTATTAAATTATGTCGAATATTCTTGATTTGTTGCGTAACGATTTTCGCACCTTCGGTCAGCGAAAATTTAATGCTGTAGATGCGCTGATTTTATGCGAATTAGCTTATATAAATATGCCAAAATCCGTGCCTCAATACGATGCAAATTCTAAGAATATTTCGACTGTTCCTATTTCTGAATTGTTGCAGTGTGAATATTTTTCATCCATGTTTTCCTCGGGATCCGTTAAAGTCGACAGATTCCGCAAGAAGCTGCTTTTTGCGGTAGTTGCAAGTCCGCGTTATAGAGGAATGCGCGTAGGGGAGTATCTTGAGCGTTTTGATGAGTCGAATATTGACGAGTATCGCGAGCAGCAGTTTGCTGGCATTACTTTTGACCTTAGCGAGTGCGAGGGAATTGACAATCCGCATACGATTGTTGTGGCGTATCGCGGCACGGACAACACGCTTGTTGGTTGGAAAGAAGATTTTAACATGGCTTTCCGCTGTCCAGTTCCATCGCAAGAGTCGGCGGCGGAATACTTGGATTCGGTAGTTCAGCGCTATAGCAAGAGTTCTTCTAATAAAAACTTTTTGCAAAAACTTTTTGCGCGCTTTAAAAAATCTTCTCCGTCAAATCAAAATAATAGTAGTAATAGTAGTGATAATAGCAAGCCAAATATTATAGTTGCAGGCCATTCAAAAGGCGGAAATATGGCGGCTTACGCGTCTATGCGATTAGACGCAAAAAATGAAGAACTCGGCAATCTTATATCAAAAATATATTCAATGGACGGCCCTAGCTTCGGCTCGGATGTTGTTGATCCGACGGTTTTTGAGCACGTTTCTAGCAGAATCGAAAAAGTTGTGCCGCAGTCTGCTTTTATTGGGCTGATTATGGATACTGGGGTGCCGTATAAAGTTACGACTGCCGATTCTATTGGCTTAATGCAACATTTTGGCATGTATTGGAAGGTTAAGAATGGCGATTTTGATTACTGCGATTGCGTGACTCCGCGCGCGTTGGCAGTTTCTAAGGCTGCGAACGAGTGGATGATGAATTTGCCGTTTGAGGAGCGCAAGCGCAGGATTGACAGCGTTTACAGCATTTTTAGTAATTTAGGTTACCCAACTTTTGATGAAATGGCTTTGCATTGGTCAGAAGTTGTTCCTAAATTATTGAAGGTTGCAATGCATATGGATTCAAAGACTCATGAGCTGATTCGTAGCGTTATGAGTGCTTTTGCGCTTGCGGGTGGGTCTTCGGATAAGAAAAGTTAGTGGAAGTTCTGTTGGAAGGTCTGTTGGAAGGTCTGTTGGAAGGTCTGTTTTGAAAGGTTTTGAATGCGACTTCGCTTAGATTTGGCATATGATGGCGGCGGATTTTATGGGTGGGCTAAGCAGCCGGTTTTGCGCACTGTTCAAGGCGAAATTGAGTCGGCTTTGCACATGGTTTTGCGCGTGCCGGAAGACGATATTTCGCATCCTTTGCGTCTGACTGTTGCGGGGCGCACGGATACAGGCGTGCATGCGTCGCATCAAGTTTGCCATTTGGATGTTTCGGATGATTTGCTGCAAAATTGCATTGGTCATACTGAGCTTGACGCGGTTGGTGCTCTTGAGTACCGGCTGCGTCACGTTTTGCCGCAGGATATTTCGTTACACGGCGTAAGTGTGGCTCCCATTGGTTTTGATGCGCGCTTTTCTGCGCTGGAACGTACGTACGTGTATCGAATTTCGGATGGTTCTTGTAAATCTAATCACGATCCTCGCATGCGCGGATTTGTGCTGCAGCTTGACGATGTGCTGAATGTTGAGGATATGAATGCGGCTGCGCAGCTTATGATTGGGCTTCACGATTTTGGTTCTTTTGCTCGCCCAAATCCCGGAGGCACTACGATTCGCAAGGTTATTGAAGCGCGTTGGGAGCGCATTGGCGAGAGTTCGGAAGATGCGCGCGTTGAGCTTGGCACTGGTTGCGTGCCGCCTGTTGAGCAGGGTTTGATTGAGTTTACGATTGTGGCTGATGCTTTTGCGCATAACATGGTGCGTTCGCTTGTTAACGCGTCTGTGCAAATTGGGCGCGGTAAGCGTTCTCTTGATTGGCTTTACGAGAAGATTAATACGCCGATTCGTGAAGGATCTACGGGTCCTATTGCGCCGCAAGGGTTGACTTTGGAGTATGTGGCGTATCCGCCGGATGATGAACTTGCGTCGCGCGCGGAGCAGATTCGCGCTCGCCGTGATTTGGCTGAGTTTGCGCGACGACCTGCTTGAGCGCATCACAGCGCGCGCGTTTCCTCGTGTTTGTGGACTTGGGTGGTGTGTATGTACACAAATGCGCGCATGGTTCCTCGGTTTTGTGGACTTGGGTAGTGTGTATGTACACAAATGCGCGCATGGTTCCTCGGTTTTGTGGACTTGGGTAGTGTGTATGTACACAAATGCGCGCATAGTTCCTCGGTTTTGTGCGCAACGTCTGCTATGCGTTTCAACGCGCCATGAATTTATATTCGCGGCATGGTTTACAATTGAAAAGTTGCGTTTGTGCGCGCTTTTGTTGCGCCAAATTGCATGTGGATGAATGTCCGAGCGGTCTAAGGAGCACGCCTCGAAAGCGTGTGAGGGTAAAATCCTCCGCGAGTTCGAATCTCGCTTCATCCGCAGAATAATAAGCTTCAAGCGTATTTCGCGCTTGAAGCTTTTTTATTCTGCCGAGCTTTCTCAAAACTGAAAGTGCAGTGCACTTTCAGTGAAAGCGAGGTCTGCCTTCGTCAATAAAGACGAAGGCAGGGCAGGCCAGTGTATTACAACGCAAGCGAGGTCTGCCTTCGTCAATAAAGACGAAGGCAGGGCGGATTGGTTTGGTTGTTTTCGCGCTTTAGGCTTTTTTAATTCGCCGAGCTTGCTCAGGTTGGAAGCACAGTGTGCTTCATGGTTGTATGTAGTTTCGTATTTTTTGTACATCGGATGTACAATTTTTTGTACATTGAATGTACAAAAACTACGATATGCGCAGATTGTGTTCTGCGCGAGGGTCTCTAGTTAGCAGTTTTCGGACTCGCGTGCAGTTTGGTTTCTGCGTTATGGTCTCTTAATCCCGTTCTTCGGACTCGCGTGCAGTTTGGTTTCTGCGTTATGGTCTCTTAATCCCGTTCTTCGGACTCGCGTGCAGTCGTCACGCTGCATTAGTGTCTCATGACCGTTGTTTTCTCAGTTGCCTGGCTGAGTTAGTAACGGTGCTGCTTTTAGTTGAATCTGCTTACTTAAGAATTAGGCTTGTATCTGTTGGGTAGCCGAGTGCGTATGCGCGCAACAATCGCGATGTGATTAGCTTTATTACAGCGTCTTTAAAAGCATTATGCGCTTGAATAGCGGAGTATTCGTATCTTGTTTCGTCGCTATTGTTTTTTGTTTCGCTTCTAGCTTTATTTTCTTCAATAACTATTATTTGATTAAAAGCTTCAAGCTCTTCGCGCGCGCAATCCATATACGCAATTGCCACACTTGGCAAGTCTTTTCCGCTTAACTCATCATGCGCTATTCCGCTTTCTAATACTTTTTGCGGAATATCGTATACTTTTTTGCGCAAATCTGCGCCTTTTGTTGAAGCGTGCATTAAACTTTCTGCATTACTCGCTGCTATATCGCTATATTTCAACGATATTCCGGGAACTTTTTTTGCAGCTAAAGTTTGTAAAATAAACGAAAGTTTGTCTTCTGCTGCAGCTGCTTGAGCTAGTGGATGATGCGTCCATTTAAAGTTTTCGTAATGATCTAAAACTTCGCGCAGTTGAATATATGAATCGTATTCTTCTTGTTGAGTTTGTTGAGTTTGTTGTGTTTGTTGAGTTTGTTGAGTTATTGAATTTTTGTCTTGTGATGATTCGTTTGCAAGCATTGCCCATTGCGCTTGTGCGCTATACACAATACTTTCGCTTAATCTTCCAGGGCATTGTTGAGCTACAATTTTCCAGTTTTCAGCAGCATCTTTCCACACTGATTTTTCTGATTTTTCTGCGTTCGTTGCGTTTTTTGCGTCGCTATTAATCGCATGCTGATTTTTTTGAGCAATCCTGTACGCTTTTGCGCAAGTATTTTCGGGAGCTGCAGTGTGATTCGTATGATCTACATGAATGTTTTGCAATGTGCCACAAGCGCTTAACATAGATGTTGACGATGCGCAAAGAATAAAAACAAATATTATAGTAATCTTGCGCTTTGCGTTCTTGAGCACGGCTTTTAACAAAACATAAAGTGTCTGCATAATCTACTAAAATAGCCACTGACTGTGACCAATATTCGCATTATAAGTAATTGCGTAATACTAGTTGCAAAAATAATAATCATAAATGAATGCGTTATAACGAGAGGACGTGCGCGATGGAATTGGATTTGGCGGGAATGCATCAGCTTGCGGCACAGCAGGGGATTAATGCCGAGGAGCTGGACGAGGCGCTCGCCGAGGCCTTGCGTCTTGCGTATATGAAAACCGCTCATCCTGCAAAGCATGTGCGAGTTGAATTGGACGAACGCGCAGGTTCGTTCACTGTGTGGGCTAGGGATGAAATTCCTGGTGAGCCTACTGAAGATAACCCGTATCCGGCGCCAACGCTGGGCGAAGAGTATGATGATACTCCTCGCGATTTTGGCCGTCTTGCGGCAGCAACAGCTCGTCAAGTTATTAGTCAAATCTTCCGTAAGGCAGAAGACGATCGCGTATTTGGTGCGTTTTCTGGTCAAAAAGGCAAGTTGATTAACGGCATTATTCAGCAGGATGCAAAAGATACTACTAATATTCACGTTGCTGTTGGTGATGTTGAGGCTATTTTGCCGCGTCGCGAGCAGGTTCCGGGGGAGCGTTACCGCCACGGTGAGCGCATTCGTGTGTATGTTGTTAATGTTGCGCGTGGTCTTCGTGGACCAGAAATTGTGGTTTCTAGGTCGCATCCTGAATTAGTTCGTCGCTTGTTTGAGCGTGAAGTTCCAGAGCTTGTTTCTGGTGCTGTTTCGATTATGGCGATTGCTCGTGAAGCAGGAGCGCGCACAAAGATTGCAGTGCGTGCAAATACTGAAGGAGTTAATCCAAAGGGTGCTTTGATTGGCCCTGGTGGTTCTCGCGTTCGTGCTGTAATGGAGAACTTGGGTCAAGAAAAGATTGATATTGTTGATTGGTCAGATGATCCAGCCAAGTTTGTTGCTGCAGCGCTTTCTCCTGCAACTGCTACGCAAGTGCAAGTTGTGAGTGAAAAGAATCAGACTGCGGTTGCTTTTATTCACGATGCTCAGCTTTCGCTTGCTATTGGCAAGGAAGGCCAGAATGCTCGTTTGGCTGCAAAGTTGACTGGTTGGAAAATTGGTATTGAATCGGCTGAAGAGCATGCTAAGAAGGTTGCTGCAGCTCAAGCACAGAGCGTGCAAGATGCACAAAATGCACAATCTGAAGCTGATTCTGCTAATGCTTAATTCTGCTAATGCTTAAATAAGTTGATTAGTTGATTAGTTGATTAATAATTAACTTAAATAAGCTAAGCTCGCAATAATGTAAAGTGGCTGCGCACGCTAGCGTTGCCACAGATAGAGGAGAACACTGGGTGGTTAAAAAGCGCGTGTATGAACTGGCCAAGGAATTTGGCGTAGACAGTAAAACCGTGTTGGAGCGTTTGAAGAGCATGGGTGAATTTGTTAAGTCTGCTTCTTCAACAGTTGAGGCTCCAGTAGTGCGTCGTTTGCAATCGGCGTTAGAAGCAGATGGTAATCAATCTGCTAAATCTTCGAACGCATCTAAAGCTAATGCTGCGAAAGCGAAGTCTCAAGTTGCGTCGCATAAAGCGGCTGCAAATTCCGCAAATTCTGCATCTTCCGCGGATACAACTGCTGCTTCTGCTGCTTCTGCCGATTCTGCAGCTTCTGCGTCTCCTGCAAATTCTGCAGAAAAACGTGAGCATGCTGCAAATGCACATAATGCACCAAAGCCGGGTGTAAATCAGCCTCGTCAAAATCATAATTCTCGTGCAGCTGGTTCTGAAGCTAAGGGCGGCGAGCGTCGTAAAGAAAACCGTGAAAACCGCGAAAACCGCGGCGAGTCCAAGCAAAAGGCACAGGGTCAGTCTCAAGGCCAGTCGCAGTCTCGCGGCGATCGTTCGCAAATGCCTCCACGTCCACGTCCTCATCAGGGCGCTCAGGGCGCAGGTGCTGCAGCTCCACGTCCAGGCAATAATCCGTTTAGCCGTAAGCAGGGCATGCACGCTCCAACACCTGGAGATATTCCTCGTCCTCATCCAATGTCTCGTCCAGGCGCACAAGACGGCCGTGGTGGTCGTCCAGGTCAAGCCGGTAACGCTTCTGGTGCAGGTGCAGCAAATGGCTCTCGCAGCGAGCGCGGAAATCGTTCTCGCGGCGGCCGTTCAGGTCAAGGTCAAGGCGCAGGGCGTTCTTCGCAATGGTCGGGTCAGCGTCGTGGCGGTTCAGGCAGCGGTGCAGGATCCGCTTCGAGCCGTCCGTCTGCAGAATCTCGTTTTGCAGCTCAAGGCGCAAGCTTCCAAGCTGCGGCTGCCGGCGCTCCTAATGGTGGCCCATCTCGCGGCGGCGGTCGCGGTAGGGCTGGTGCTGCAGGCGCATTCGGTCGCCAGGGCGGCAAGTCCTCTAAGGCTCGTAAGAACCGTTTAGCGAAGCGTCGTGAATACGAAGAGCTTAAAGCACCAGTTATTGGCGGTGTGCGTATTCCTTCGGGTAATGGCGCTACGATTCGTTTGCGTCAAGGCGCAACTCTTTCTGACTTGGCAGAAAAGATTGATGTCAATCCAGCAGCTTTGGTAACTGTGCTCTTCCACTTGGGCGAAATGGCAACTGCTACGCAGTCTTTGGATGAGTCAACATTCCAGATTTTGGGTGAAGAAATCGGCTGGAATATTAATATTGTTTCTGCTGAAGAAGAAGATAAAGAGCTTTTGCAGCAATTTGACATCGATTTGGATGAAGAAGAGTTGCAAGAAGATGACGATTTGCAGCCTCGTCCGCCTGTTGTTACCGTTATGGGTCACGTTGATCACGGTAAAACTCGCTTGCTCGACACAATCCGTAAGTCGAATGTTATTGATCGCGAAGCTGGCGGTATTACGCAGCGAATTGGTGCTTACCAAGTAACTGTAAATCTTGAAGGCAAGCCTCGTAAGATCACATTCCTCGATACTCCAGGCCACGAAGCATTTACTGCTATGCGTGCTCGCGGTGCTGAGCTTACAGACGTTGCAATTCTTGTTGTTGCAGCGGACGACGGCGTTATGCCTCAAACTGTTGAAGCAATTAACCACGCTCAAGCGGCTCACGTGCCAATTGTTGTGGCTGTGAACAAGATTGATGTTGAGGGTGCAAATCCAGATAAGGTTCGCGGCCAGCTTACTGAGTACGGTTTGGTTGCTGAAGAGTACGGCGGCGACACCATGTTTGTGGATATTTCTGCAAAGCAGGGCACTAACGTCAATAAGCTTCTTGAAGCCGTTTTGCTTACTGCTGACGCTGAGCTTGATCCTAAAGCAAATCCAAATATGGATGCTCGCGGCGCAACTATTGAAGCTCGACTCGACAAGGGTCGCGGTGCTGTTGCTACTGTTTTGGTACAGCAGGGTACTCTTCACGTTGGTGATTCTATTGTTGCCGGCACTTCTTACGGCCGCGTGCGCGCTATGCTCGACGAAAACGGCAACCACTTGCAAGATGCTCTTCCATCCACTCCTGTTCAGGTGCTTGGTTTGACTTCTGTTCCAACCGCAGGCGACTTGTTCTTGGTTACTTCCGACGACCGTTCTGCTCGTCAAATTGCGGAAAAGCGTGCAGCTACTGAGCGTGCAGCTCAGCTTGCGAAGCGCCGCAAGGTTGTGTCTCTTGAAAGCCTTAAGGAACAGTTCGCTAAGTCTGAAGTTGATATGCTGAACATTGTTATTAAGGGTGATTCTTCAGGTTCTGTGGAAGCTTTGGAAGATTCCTTGATGAAGATTGAGGTTTCTGAAGAAGTTGGAATCCAGGTTATTCACCGCGGTGTTGGTGCAATTACTCAGAACGATGTGAACTTGGCAACAGTTGATAAGGCTGTGATTATTGGCTTTAACGTTCGTCCAAACCGTCAGGTTGCTGATTTGGCAGAGCGCGAGGGCGTGGAAGTTAAGTACTACTCCGTTATTTACAAGGCAATTGAAGATATTGAAGCTGCTTTGAAGGGTATGCTTAAGCCTGAGTTTGAAGAAGTTGTTACTTCGCATTCCGAAATTCGCGAAATCTTCCGTTCTTCCAAGTTCGGCAATATTGCTGGTGTTATGGTTCAAGACGGCGAAGTCAAGCGCGGTACGAAGTGCCGTATTTTGCGCGACGGCGTTGCTACAGTCAACGACCTGGAAATCTCCAGCTTGCGAAGGTTTAAGGACGATGTGCAATCCGTCAGCGAAGGTTACGAAGCTGGTATTAACCTTGGAAGCTTCAACGACATTGAGCTTGGCGACATAATCGAAACCTTTGAAATGAAGCAGATTGAGCGCAAGTAATTATGGCAGGAACAAATCCTAGAGCTGCTCGTATTGCAGCATTAATTCAGCGCGTAATCGCCTCTAATATGGAATCGCAATTGCACGATAAGCGACTTTCTAGCGTGACTATTACGGAAGTGCGTGTTACTAACGATTTGCAAATTGCAAAAGTTTACTGGACTCAGCTTGGTCACGCTGGAAAAGAGCAGGGCGAACGTCAGCGTGCAGCTCAAGCTTTGCAGCAGGCTCACGGACGTTTGCGCTCTTTGGTTGGTGCGAAAGCTGGGTTGCGCTTGACTCCGCAATTGCAGTTCGTTTATGACGAAGTTCCTACGGAAGCGCATGAGATTGAGGATATTCTGGTTGCTGCTCGTCGTCGTGACGAAGAGTTAGCTAGAATGCGCGAAAATGCTAAGTATGCTGGCGAATCGGATCCTTATAAAAAGCCGCATGAAGACGATGAAGACGATGAATCTGATGACGACTTTGAAGAGGATTTTGAGGACGAATCTTCTGAAACTGAAGAATCTGAAGAATCCGACGAATCGCGCGAATAAAATCTCAATTTAATATGACGCAATTCATTCCATCTTCCGGCCTTTTACTTGTAGATAAGCCGCAGGGAGTTACAAGTCACGATGTAGTTTCCTGCGCGCGTCACCTTTTGCACACGAAGCGAGTAGGTCATGCTGGAACGCTTGACCCTATGGCAACAGGCTTGCTAATCGTAGGTTTTGGCAACGCAACGCGCTTGCTCAACTACATGCTAGGTAACAGCAAAACTTACGAAGCAATAATTCGTTTGGGAGAAGCAACTACCACAGATGATGCTGAAGGCGAAGTTTTGCAGCAAAGTGAGCTACAAGTGGGGCCGGGAGTTATTGCAAAATCTGCAGATGATTTGCTTAGTGCGCTTCTTTCTGAAAGCAATTCTTGCGATAATTCTTGCGATAATTCTTGCGATAATTCTTGCGATACAAATCTTATAAACCAAGCTTTTAAGCGCATTAAGCAAGTTATTAAAGAAAACTTAACTGGCAAAATCATGCAAGCTCCAACAGCTTTTTCTGCAATTA
Organism: Gardnerella sp. CCPDSM; assembly: GCF_056754715.1. Lineage (NCBI taxonomy): Bacteria > Bacillati > Actinomycetota > Actinomycetes > Bifidobacteriales > Bifidobacteriaceae > Gardnerella > Gardnerella sp. CCPDSM. The sequence continues at coordinate 104,253 of NZ_JBQEQO010000003.1, read as the reverse complement.
AAATTAACGGTCAGCGAGCATACGATTTAGCTCGCGAAGGAAAAACAGTTGAGCTTGAGTCTCGCGAAATAACAATTAGCGATTTTTGTGTTGCTAATCCTTGTATTTCGCGCGGAAAAAGTGGCAGAAAAGTATGCGATATTACCGCGACTGTTTCTTGCAGCAGCGGCACATACATTCGTGCTTTAGCGCGCGATTTAGGGCGTTTGCTTGGAGTTGGTGGGCATCTTATTTCGCTTCGTCGCACAAGCATTGGCGATTTTTCAGTAACAGATCCTCGCGTTCTTAAACTTCGCACGGAAACTCGCGAATTTACCGACCGCAATGGTGAGCTTCAAAAGCGTGCGAAAGCAGTTACGCAAGATGATTTTGATGCGGATAATATGCTTCCTAATTTTTGCTTAAATATGATGGAAACTTCCGAGCATACTCTTCCAACAATTTGTATTAGCGAAACTCAAGCTCAAGACTTGCGTTTCGGGCGTTGGATTTCGCTTGAAAATACTTTAGATTTCGCAAAATATCCTGCAATAGCATACGCTAATATTGCAAATACGAATGAACACGACGTAGTTGCGGTAGTTGAGCAAGCAAAAAATAGCAAAACTAATCAAATCAAACCAATTGTGGTATTTCCGGCAAGCCAGAAGACTGGTAAACTGTATTAAGGATTGAAAATAAGGAATTACGCAAGACGTATTGCGTACGTAAAGCTTCAACGCGGATAGTAAGGATATCATGAAGGTCATCGACATTCGACCAGATGCTAACGGCATGATTAATTGGCCAACGCTAAGTGCAGAACGTAAAGCGGTTGTTACCATTGGTGCATTTGATGGTATGCATAAGGGGCATCGTGAGGTTATTCGCCGCACGGTGGATATTGCGCACCGTCATGGCGCATTTTCAGTTGTGATTATGTTTGATCCGCGCCCGAGCGTTGTGCACGCAAACCCAGATTTGTATGACGACTTTGGCGACATGAACATGGAGCTTCCGGAAGATCCGGATGAGCTTACGAGCGTGCGTCAGCGTTTGCGCGTAATGTCCGAGCTGAATGTTGATCACGTTGTTATTGTGCGATACAGCCTCGCTTTTGCTGCAAAATCGTACCGTTTCTTCTTAGGTCAGCTTGTAGGAAAGCTTGGTATGCGCGCGTTAGTGCTTGGTTCGGATGCTGCTCTTGGCGCTCGCCGTGCTGGAAATATTCAAGCTATTCGCGAATTGTCGCAAGCAACAGGCGTTTTTGAGCTTATTGAAATTGAAGATTTAGGTCCGGAAGATGTTCGCGTGCCAGATCCTATTGTTCGCGAAGTTCCTGAAAGCGATGGGGAGCCGGCTGATCCTTCCGATGGCATGAATAAGGCGGAGTATCGCGCTTGGAGCAAGAGCATGCAAAATAAGAAGGTGCGTGCTTGGAGCTCAACTAATGTGCGCTGGATGCTTGCAACTGGGCGAGTTAAGGCGGCTCGTGAGATTTTGGATCAGCCGCATCGCGTTGAAGGAACCGTCGTTCATGGAGATGAGCGCGGACGCGAGCTTGGATTCCCAACTGTAAATCTTGGCGGCAAAATCGAAGGCTACGTGCCTGTTGATGGCGTTTATGCCGGCTGGGTTGTTGATTTGGATTCAGATAATAAAAACGATATGCGCGCAACGAAGAATGCTGTGCCGGATGTTAGCGTTTTGCGTCGCGACGAGCTTCATTTGGGTGTGCATTCGCCTTGGCGCTGGCCTGCTGCGATTTCGATTGGCACGAAGCCAACATTTAATCAGGACGGCGAAGAAGAAGCGCAGCATACTGTTGAAGCGTACGGATTGTTCGACGATTGGAAGGATTTGTACGGACATCGCGTGTGCATTGAGTTTGCTAGCTTCTTGCGTCCGCAGCGCACTTTCGATTCGGTTGATGAGTTGAAAGATATGCTTAAAGCTAATGTTGAAGAAGTTCGCGCGATTACTAGTGCCGAAGCTGAAGTTTGATTGCTGATTTTGCGCTGATTCTTGCGTTTGATTACGCTTGGTTGCGCTTGGTTGCGCTTGGTTGCGCTAAAGCCCAAGCGCTTGCAACGCATCGCGCACAGTACTTACTTCAATAATCTCCAAGCCCGGAATATCAATCTTCTTTCGCGCTTGACTTCGCACTTGACTGCGCATTTGGCACACAACAGCACGCTTGTATCCTATACGCGCTGCCTCACGCAACCGAGGCTCAATTCGTGGCACAGGACGCACCTGTCCTGTTAAACTAATCTCACCAATCGCACACGTAAAAGGCTTAATCGGCTTATTTTTCGCAGAACTTGCCAAAGACGCAACAATCGCAACATCGCAAGCAGGCTCTTTTGCAAGCGCTCCAGCAATAGTAGAAACGTAAATATCTTTCGCTAAAAGATTTAATCCACCATGTTTATATAAAACTGCCGTAAGCATTGCGATTCGATTCGCATCTACTCCCGAAACTGCGCGTCTAGGAGCTGGCAAAACCGAATTTGTAACAAGCGATTGAATCTCAATAGGCAAACTTCTGTGGCCTTCAAGCGTAAACGTTACGCAAGTGCCTTCGTTTTTAGAATCACTGTTAGAAGAATCGCTGGAATCGCCGCTATAATCGCCGCTAGAACTCAAAAACAGCCCAGAAGGATCCGGCACTTCCTCAATTCCCTCACCGCTCATATCGAAGCAACCAACTTCGTCAGTCGGCCCAAAACGATTCTTCACAGCTCTAAGCATGCGCAACGCAGTCTGCGTATCTCCCTCAAACTGGCATACTGTATCAACTAAATGCTCAAGAGTTCGAGGACCTGCAATCGAACCATCTTTAGTAACGTGCCCAACTAGCAAAATCGGAATATTATTAGCTTTAGCAACATCAATTAATGCGCTCGCAACTTCGCGCACTTGCGTAGAGCCGCCGGTAATGCCATCAACGCCTTGTGCCACAATCGTTTGCGCAGAATCAACAATCGCAAGCGTTGGATGATGCGCTTCAATAAGATCCAAAGCTGTGTCTAAGTCGCCGGTTGTGGCAAGTAGCAAGTGGTCGTTTACGGCGTTAATTCTGGAGGCTCTTAGCTTTACTTGAGATGCCGATTCTTCGCCGGAAATGTATAAAACTGGGGGATTTCCATTTGATTTCGCTTGTTTTGCAATATTTGCTGCGGATTCTAAAAGAAGAGTTGATTTGCCAATTCCAGGCTCGCCTGCAATAAGCGTTACGGAACCGGGCACGAGGCCGCCGCCTAAAACGCGGTCGAATTCGCCGAAGCCTGTGTGAATGCGCATTGCGTCGTCGGCTTTGATTGCGGTTATTGGTTGCGCTGATGTTGCGTATGTTGTTGCGGCTGCGGCTGTATTTCTTGTACTTGCTGCACTTGCTGCATTTCCTGCACTTACCGCACTTCCTGCACTTCCTGCACTTACTGCGCGCGTCATCCTCGATGCGCGAGTTGTTCTAGACAATCCGCTGACTTTCGCTTCTCGAAACTCGTTTACAGTACCCCACTCGCCGCACTCAGGGCAACGGCCGTACCATTTTGAACCGCTCCATCCGCATTCGGAGCATAAATAGTGTAGGGGAGATTTACTAGCCATATCTAGAAGCTATACGTTTTCAAAGACAATGACGTTTTCAAAGACAATGACGCGCTGATTTGCAACGGGATTTGCAACGGTTAAAACGTTTTATTAAGCGCGCCGAGCGTCATCATGATGTGACATAATGCAAGTATGTCGAATATGAATGCTTCAAATATGAATGCGTTAAATACGAATGAGCAAAATGCTCAGAATCCCGCACATAATAAGCTATTTGCAGTATTAGCTTCTGCTACTGTTGTAGTAGTGTTGGCGCTGCTTTCCGCTTTTGTGTGGCCGGGGTGGGCGCTTAATCACGAAACTGTTGCAACTAAAAGCAATGTTGCTATGCCGAAAACGCCTTCTATACAGGCTAAGCCTTTGCCGGCTTCATCAACTGCGCTTTTAAAATCTATGCCAGATACGGTTCTTGATTTTGCGCGAGTGGATGCAATTCCTAGCGCGAATTGGACTGAATCTTCGCCGCTGGAAGAGTATTCCGTAAAATATTCAACCGGACAAGCCAATTCTGAAGTATCTGTAACTGTTGCGCAATGGTCTAATCGCGACTCCGCAAATAAGCAATACGAGACTTTAGTCGACGGCCTTAAGGGTTCCGACGTTGCAAGCGGCAAGATTCAAGTTGCTGGTAAAACTGTTGGTAGCTACGTATTGCGAACTGCGGAAAACGATAAAACGCAAGCAAGCGCATTGTGGCAAAACGATACTGCTGTTTTTGAAATTACTGGACCTAAGCAAGCGGTGGAGCGTTTTTACCACAACTTCCCAATGTAAATTTCTTCAAAAAGAACTGTTATTAATTACGATACTGTTCAAAGTCGTCAAAACGGTGTAACATTAGGCAAGTTGCACACTTTAGATATGAATGGAGGCTTCAGATGGGTTCTGTCATCAAGAAGCGCCGCAAGCGGATGAGCAAGAAGAAGCACCGCAAACTGCTGCGTAAGACTCGTCACCAGCGCAAGTAATTGCTTTAGTTGCTTTTATAATTGCTTTTTGCAATGCGTTGATGCGTGTCTGAACGTTTAGGCACGTAATACTTTTGAAGCGTCGGATTTTCCCGGCGCTTTTTTTATATCTATTTATTTATTTATTTATTGCGCGGCTTGTCTTGAGGCCTTCATGCAGTTGGCGTACTGCGCGCAGGTCTGAAGATTGGTGTTATTCGACCTTCGCGCAGATTGCGTTCTGCGTTATGGTCGAAATGCTGGCGGAATGCGGCTTTCGCGCAGCGCGACGACGTGCCTGAGCGCTTAAAGTGTAGCGCGCGAAGGCAACTCGGAGCGGAAACTCGCTTAAGTTGGAAGTCCAGTGGACTTCCAACGCGAGTTTCGTAAGCGAGCTAACAAGCGAGCGCTAAATAACCAACTAGAGACATTCGTGCAGATTGCGTACTGCGTTATGGTCTTTGGCTGTTGATTATCGGACATTCGTGCAGTTGGCGTACTGCGTTATGGTCTCTTTCGTGCACTCGCGCCACACCAAGCAAGAACTCGCGCCACAATAAAAAAGTAGAGCCCGCATGCGGACTCTACTTGCGATTGCTTAGTTGCGATTAGTTTCGTTACTTATTTGGGTTGGTAAGCGTGCGAGGGCCGTTAGGATCGCCAACGATTACCGTGTCAACCATGTTCAAGAACAAGCCGTGTTCTACGACGCCGACTGTTTCAATCAAATCCTTCGCAAGCTCTTGCGGATGCTCAATGCGCTCCATGTGCAAGTCAACCACGAAGTTGTTTTCGTCGGTACGCACTTCCTTGCCGTCCGCGTCAAGACGCAAAACCGGCTTGTAACCGCGCTTTTCGAACTTACGAATCACTTGCGCGGAACCGAATGGAATCACCTCAACTGGAAGTGGGAACTTGCCAATCGTGTCAACAACCTTGCTTGCGTCCACAATCCACACAATGCGGTCGGAGTTAATGGCCACGATCTTTTCCCAAAGCAGAGCCGCGCCGCCGCCTTTAATGCCGTTGAAGTTCTTATCGACTTCGTCGGAGCCGTCGATTGTGACGTCAATGTGGTCTACTTCGTTAATGTCGAGAATCTTAATTCCGTAGCCTTCAGCCTGCTCCTGCGTGCGGCGAGAAGTTGTGACGCCTGTAAAGCTTAAGCCTTCTTCCTTAACCCTGCGGCCAAGCTCGTCTACCAAAAAGCGCACTGTAGAGCCGGTGCCGAGGCCAACCATCATGCCATTCTTTACAATCTTTGCGGCTTCAATGCCAGCTGCCTTTTTAAGCGCATCTTGCTGTGCTTTATCCATTATTCCTGCTTTCTTATATTTTATTTTGTTATTCCCGAGTTCGCCGATGAACTTCCATCGCATTTGCGGGAGAGGCTTTTACGCTCTATGCTTTTGCGCTTTTATGCGCGCCTCATTTTCTTACATCTCCATATTAGTCTGCGTGCAGATTTTTGAACTGAGCGAGAACGCTTGCACCCTCCAAATGTGATATAGATTCCTCGCGTTTGGAGCGTTATGTCAGTCTAAACCCTCCAAATGTGGGATAAGTTGCGCGCGTTTGGAGCGTTACGCAACGAATAGCCCTCCAAATGTGAGATAGATTCCTCGCGTTTGGAGTGTTATGTCAGTCCAAATCCTCCAAATGTGGGGTAAGTTGCGCGCGTTTGGAGCGATTCGTGACGTTAAACCCTCCAAATGTGAGATAAGTTGCGCGCGTTTGGAGCGTTACGCAACGAATAGTCCTCCAAATGCGGGGTAAGTTGCGCGCGTTTGGAGCGCCACCGCAAAAAATAACCTATGAAAGGTAGAAGGCGGTTGGAGATAAGTGTAAGGTGCCGTCGGGCTCGACGTATCCGCTCACGTTGATTGTGCCGGAAATAAAGCGCGGCTCGCCCGTAAAAGTTGGGCTTGTGTTTGGCGGGGGAGTGAACTGCAGCACGCCAGAAACGGTTAAACCGGGAACGGGTTTCGGCGTCTTTTCTGACTCGCGCGCTTCGTTCGCTTTCTTCGTATCGTTCGCTTCATTCGACTCGTTCGCGTCGTTCGTATTGCGCGCTTCGTTCGCTTCGTTCATTTCGTGCGCTTCATTAGTATCTTGCGATTTTTGCGCATCGTCTTCATTATTTTCGGCAATTTTAGACTCGTCACGAGTTTCTGCAATATCGCGATTTTCTACTTCGCTGCTATCTTCGTCGCTAACTTCTTCGCTAGTTTCCGCAATATCCTTATTCGAATCTTCCGCAAAATCGGGATTCGTATCTTCTCCAACCGCGCGATCAATATGATATTCAGCCGCGGAAATCTTCCCTTCCAAAAGCATTTTCGCGTCAATTGGCACATCCGTACCTTCCGCATATTCCGAAGAAAGAAGCGACTTCCACCCCTCCAAAGGCAAGTATCCGCTATTTACTCCGCTTCTGCAATCTTCCGCGTAGCCGCGCGCTAAAGTATCAACCTTCTCGTTGCCAGCGTTTCCAGCATGCCCTTTAACCCACACGAATTTTACAGCGCCCTCGCGCTTGGTGATTTCCGCGTCAATTGCGCGAATCAAATCGGCATTTTTTACCGGCTCTTTTTTAGAATTCTTCCAACCGTTCTTTTTCCATCCGTGAATCCACGTAGTTGCGCAATTGATTGCGTATTGCGAATCGCTTTCGATTGTAAGCGGCTCGCTGCCTGGATGCGCGCGTAAAGCTTCTAAAACTGCGCATAATTCGCCGATTTGATTTGTGCCGTTAGTAGCACCACCTGCATCCGCGTTGCCTGCATGATGGTGCTCGCTAGCGTTGCCAGCTTCGTCTGTGTGGTCTGCCCAAGCCCAACCCATTGAACCGTTTGGATTTCCCAGAGCTGAACCATCTGTGGAAACAACAATCATGGCAAACCTTTCAAAAAAATACGCTGGTTGCAAAACTGCAACCAGCGCCATTAGCTTTTGTTTTGGGAGACTTCCATTATATGCCAAGGCCTAGTCAATTACGCTAAGCCCTAGCCATTTACGCTAAAGCCCTAGTCAATTACGCTAAAGCCTTGTCGACTACGGCAGTTGCTTCTTCAAGCACCTTGTCGAGTGCTTCTGGAGAAACGAAGGATTCTGCGTAAACCTTGTAAATATTTTCGGTGCCGGATGGGCGAGCGGCGAACCAGTTGTTCTTGGTCGTCACCTTCAAGCCGCCAATCTTTGCGCCGTTTCCAGGAGCTTCCGTAAGCTTTGCGGTAATATCTTCGCCGGCAAGCTTAGTTGCTTCAACATCGTCGCCGCTCAAAGCTGCGAACTTCTGCTTCTGCTCAAGCGTGGTTGGGGTATCAACGCGCTTGTACCAGCTTTCGCCAAAGCGAGCAACCTGGTCTTGGTGAAGCTGAGCTGGGTTCTTGCCAGTCTTTGCAGTAATTTCAGCCGCGAGCAGGTCTGGAATCAGGCCGTCCTTATCGGTGGTCCACACGCGTCCGTCCTTGCGCAAGAAGCTCATTCCGGAGCTTTCCTCGCCGCCGAAAGCAACTTCGCCGCTAAAGAGCGGGTCAACGAACCACTTGAAGCCAACTGGCACTTCCACAAGCTTTGCGTTAATAGAAGCAGCCACGCGGTCAATCAAGGACGAAGACACAAGCGTCTTGCCGATTGCCGTATTCTTCGGCCAATCTGGGCGAGCGCCGCCGAACAAGTACTCCACGCACACTGCAATGTAGTGGTTCGGGTTCATAACGCCCCAGTTCGGGCACACAATTCCGTGGCGGTCGGCGTCCGGATCGGTGCCGCCAACCAAATCGTACTTATCCCAAGCGCCGGCGTTAAGCTGGTCAACCAAGCCCTTCATTGCGTAAGGGGAGCTTGGATCCATACGAATCTTGCCGTCGTGGTCAATCGTCATGAATCGCCAAGTTGGGTCAACTTCTGGGCGCACAACGCCAATATTCAGGCCGTACTTTTCGTTCATAAGTGGCCAGTAATTTACGCTTGCGCCGCCCAAAGGATCGATTCCCAAGCGCACGCCGCTGGAGCGGATAACGTCGAAGTCGATTACGTTTGCCAAGTCGCTTACGTAATGTTCGCGGTAATCGAAGCCTTCTACTAAGTCAGATTTGATTGCTTCTTCGAATGGCACGCGCTTTACGGACTTGTAGTTGTCGAGTAATTCGTTTGCGCGAGCTGCGATTGCGTTAGTTACGTCTGCTGGGGCAGGGCCGCCAGTTACAGGATCGTACTTAAAGCCGCCGTCGGTTGGTGGGTTGTGCGAAGGGGTGACGACGATGCCGTCAGCCAAGCCGTCGCCGCTAAAGCGCTGAGTGCCGTCGGCTGCGCGGTTGTGCGTCAAAATAGCTTGAGACACAACAGGAGTTGGCACGAAGTCGCCGCGAGAATCCACGCGAACGTGAACGCCGTTAGCAACCAAAACTTCGATTGCGGTTTTTTGAGCAGGCTCGGAAAGCGCGTGCGTGTCGCGACCGATATAAAGTGGGCCGGTTACGCCAGCTTTTTTGCGATATTCGGCGATGGCTTGGGTGATTGCCACAATATGAGCTTCGTTAAACGAAGTCTTCAAAGCGGAACCACGGTGACCGGACGTGCCGAAAATCACGCGCTGTTCTGGAATATTGGAATTTGGAACTTCATCGTAGTACGCGCCGACCAAAGCGTCGACATCGACTAGATCTTCTGGGGTGGCGGGCATTCCCGCATTTTTTGCTACCATAATTTTTTATTTTGCCACGGCGCTTGTATTTTATATTATTCGCTCACAGGAACGCTGGTTTTTACGCTTGCCGGCACGCGCACGCACAGTGCTTGCTTGTCAACGGTGAAGCGCAAATGCTTTGTGTAACCCAAAATGTCGCCGTCCACTTGCACCGGCGCCGACTTTTCCAATTTTACTTCCGCGCTAAATCCTTGCGTTTGGTCAATTCTTGAGCCGGCAGATAGCGAATCCTGCTGAAGTGCGCGCCCGGTTACGGTTTGGTGCACAACTCCGCGGAATAAATTAGCCCAACCAATTAATCCGCCCGAAGTGTCAATAATCTCAAAATCAAGCACGCCGTCGTCGTAAGCGGCTTCCGGCATAAGCGAAAACATAGGAATTTGCCCGCAATTTCCAGCCATAAGCGTGCGGAACGTAAGCCCTTTTAGCACGCTTTCGCTTCCGTCGGATCGCATTAAAGTAACGGTTGCGCGATACTTCGGCATAAACAAATGTTTAACTCCGGCCACAAAATAAGCAAGCCAACTAATATTTTTCTTCAGCTTCGGGTCCGTATCGTCAATCATAAGCGCGTCAAAACCGATGCCCGCAATAATCAAAAACGCGTGCCCGTGATCCTCATTCGGCTTGTCAAGAATCGTCACGCGCCCAACGTCAACCTGCCTGGACCCGTGCGAAGTCGCCACGTGCAACGCCGCATCCACGTCGTTCACAGGTATGCCCATGTTTCTTGCAAAAAGATTTCCGGTTCCAATCGGAATAATTCCCATCGCATGCCCTTTGCCGCTTACTGCGCTCGCAACCGTCCTCACGGTGCCGTCGCCGCCAACAGCAACCACAACATTCGCGCCGTTTGAAAGCGCCTCTAAAGCGCACTCGCGCCCGTCTTTATCTAGTTGCGTATCAATAATTTCGTAAGTAAATTTGCGCTTATTGCAATAATTTTTAATACTTTCGCGATACGCTTCGGCTTGCGGTTTTGAAGGGTTAAGAATAAAAGCGTAATGCACTGAATCGCCGTGTCGTTTGGCGAGTTTTATGGCCAAATGATGCCGTTTCATGGTACGCGTAACTATCATGATGACGAACGGCGCAAGTACCAGCGCAAAAACAATCACCATAAGTGCAATAGTTGCTTGAATAGGCATAGTTGGCATACCTTCTATTCTTGCACAATATTTTCTCTACCACTCTAAATTTTGCAGTATGCCACGAATATTTACTGTTTTTACACATTTCTTATATTTCTTATGCTGCTTCTTATATGGCTAAGACTATTATTGTTGCTTATGAGTGAAGGTTCTATTAATTTAAATAATTTAAATAATTTAAATAATTCAAATAATTCAAATAATTCAAGCAATTCAGCTACTAAGTGCGATTCTTTTAAGGATTGCTCGCTTTTTAAGTTGCATAATACGGTTTACCGCGATGTAAAGGCTGCCGATTCAAGCGCCGATTCAAGCAATTCCAGCATTACTCCAATCGTCCTCATCCACGGTTTCCCGGTTGATCACCGCATGTGGGATGCTTGCGCCGATTCTTTGAATGCTCAAATTGACGCCGCTCTTAGCGAAGGCGCGTTGAAGCACGACGTTCCGATTTTTGCTCCCGATATGGTTGGTGCCGGCTTGAGTGAAGCTCCAAAAGCCGAGGGCGAGTTTAGCGAGGCTGATTACGCTCACGCTCTTGACGCTCTTTGCGCATCTTATGTAAAGCTTATTAACGATTTGGGTTACGAGCGCGCCGTGTGGGTTGGTCTTTCTATGGGCGGCTACGTTGCTTTGGATGTTCAGCGCCTTCTACCTAAAGCTGTTGCTGGCATTGCTTTATGCGATACTCGCGCTTGCGTCGACGCTCCTCAAGCTCGCGCTAAGCGTCTTGAAATTGCTTCAGTTTGCGAGCGCGACCACACTGTTGAGCCGGTTATGCATTTTGCTCACGCAACCGAAAAGGATTCCACAGTTAAGCAGTCGCCTGAATTTATTCAAACTTTTGAAAATTGGATTCACGACCAGAAGCCTGAAGGTTTGGCTTGGCGCCAGCGCATGGCCGCTTGCCGTCCGGATATGGAAGATCAGTTGCCTTTGATTACGGCTCCGGCTGCGGTTATTAGCGGCACTTTGGATCCGTCTAGCGCGCCTGAAATTATGCGGCCAATGGCGGATGCAATGACTTCTTCAAAGCATGTTGATTTTACGGTTATTGAAGATTGTGGTCATTTTAGCGCTACTGAACATCCGTATGAGGTTGCTTCTTCTTTGGTTGATTTGTTGTTGCAAGTGCAGCGCAATTAATTAGCGCACTTAAGTCGCGCTTAAGTTATTAGCGGCTCAAAATATGGTTTCGTGCGAAGCTAGTGTTAAAATACTCAAGCGTGTCTTTTCATGTAACTATTAAGCAGAGGTTATGAATATGGCTGAAATGCAGCAAAATCCTGAAGGCGGTGAATCCTTTAACGCGGCTTCAGATTATGTGCCTGATGTTGAGAACGACGATACTGTTGCTTTCAAGCAAGTTGAGCAGAATTCTCAGAATCAGTTTGCGCAAAATCCAGTTGTTGAAGATTCAGTTGCGCAAAATCAGGTAGATAGTAAATCTGCTTATAGTGAAAGCGAAGAAGAAAGCCTTGTTGAAAACTTGGGTGAAGTTTCCGACGAAGACGATAATCAATACGATATTGTTGACGACGTTGAAGCTGCAGTTTCTCGCTATGCTGACAGAAAAGCCGAAAGAAAAGCCGAAAGAAAAGCCGCTTCTGCCGCTTCTGCCGCTTCTGTTGCTTCCGCTTACGCTTCAACTTCTGCAGATAACACAGCTACAGACACATTCCAAGCCGTTACTCCAAAATCTAAGGAATCTAAGAAATCTAAAAATAGTAACGCTCATTCTGCGCTCGCGCTTTTCTACTCGCTTTTTATTTTTGTGATTATTCTTGCGGCAGCATTTTTTGCTGTGCATTGGTATTTCCACGATCGCGTTGCTCCGGGCGTGAATTTTGGCGATTCTGCAATTTCTCGAAATCTTACAGGCGCGCAGGAATCGGCTGTATATAAAGCGGTACAAAATGCTGTTAATCGCACGGAATTAGTTATTAAGGACGATCGCGGAAAAACAGCTACAGCAAGTTTGCAGCAACTCGGCGTTAAGGTAAATACTAAGGCCACGGTTAACGCAATTCTTAACGCTAAGCGAGATAATTTATTTACTCGCATCATGCCTTGGGTTCAAAAAAATGTTTCTTTGAATGCCAAGCGCGACGATTCCAAAATGGACGTGTATTTGTTGCATAAGTTTGTTTTGAAGCACGATCGCGCTTTGCCGTACAGTGTAGTTTTCAATAAAGAATCTGAGTCTTTTGGTGTGCAAGACGGTGTGCCGGGCCGCACAATCGAAACGATGGCAGTGCGCGAAGCTGTGAAAAAGTTAATCGCAAATCCTGGAAAAACCGTAAATGTTTCTGTTTCTTCCAGGCGCACTGATGCCCCTATTAAGCGCGACGTTGCGCAGAAACTTGCTGACGATCTTAATAAAGTCCTTGATAAAAAATTAAAGTTTAGCAATGGCGATGGCGATGATTTTACGGTTCCAAAGAAGGAGCTTGGTACTTGGATTAACGTAAAAGCAGATACCACTCGTCGTAAGCTTTCCTACGAAATTGACGTAGATAAAGCCGACGCTTACTTATCGCAAGTGCTTCCAAAAGCGCTGAATAAGGAAAAAGTTAATCAAGAAGACGCAATTAATAAAGAAGGAAAAGTTATTTTCACAACCATGAAGGGTTCTAATGGCGTTGAAATAACTTATAACCGCTCTTACGCCGAAAAAGCTTGCGATGCTTTGCAAAACGGCGAAGATTTTAATGTTACGCTTCCTGCAAAAGTAACTAAGTTTAGCGTTGAGCAAAAGCTTGTGGAAATGCGAATTGTGGTTGATAAAACAACCCAAACTGCTTCCGTTTACAAGAACGATGAGTTGGTTAAAACATTCCCTGTTTGCACTGGTAGAACCGGCATGGGCGAGTCTACTTCCGGCACGTTCTTTATTTACTTGCGTTACGCTTCGCAAGATATGCGCGGCCGCAACTTTAATGGTTCGCCTTACCTTTCTCCAAACGTTCATTGGGTTAGCTACTATCATGGCGGCGAAGGTTTCCACACTGCTATGTGGAATTACAACGGCATTGCTACTGGCGACCCTGCAAATCACGGCTCTCACGGCTGCATTAACATGTACGAGCAGGACGCTCGCTGGGTATACGACAACTGCCCTCGCGGCACAATCGTGCAAGTTGTGGGCTCTACTCCGGACGGTCCGGTGCGTCAACAATGAGTGAACATGAGAATGTAGAGCAGGAAAGCGGCTCCGCATCTCGCCGCGTTAGTAGCATGCCAATTCCAGTGCATGTTACTGAAACGTTGTTTGATGCGCCTTCCGAGTCTGAACAAATTGATAATAAGCCTTGGTTTGTTCGATTTGGCCGTCGCGTTATTACGTCTACTTTTGGCGCTTGGATGCGCGTTGCAGGACGCGTTGTGCGCAAGGCCGGCTGGTTTCCAAGCGTTGAGCCGTATATTGGTTACGGCACGCATCGTTACGCTCGCTTAATTTGCCGAACCGTGTACGCTCCTGAGCGCGGCCACCGTTCTGCTTTAAAGCGCGGTATTTATGCCATGCTTGTTATTCCTTCTGTTAGGGTTAAGGTTTCTTTGTCGATTGACAATATTCCTGTGGAAACTGCTCAAGTTGGCGATTCTGATGTTTATGACAGGCCGGAAGAAGCTCGTGGTGGAAGTGCGGAATATTGCGTTTCGGATCGCGCCGGATACTTGGATTTAATTACCGAGCGCGCGCTTAGCCCGGGTCGTCACGTAGTTTCGTATGCTGTTAATAATCGTGAGCCTGTGAAGTCGAATTTGTTTGCAATCGACGCAAACGTGCCAATCGGCATTATTTCCGACGTTGACGACACGATTATGGTAACCGAAGCTCCTTCTCCGATTCGCGCTGCTTATAATCTGCTTATTATGAATCCGGCTCATCGTTCGCCTGTGCCAGGTATGGCGAATTTCTTTAATTCTTTAGCTGGATTGCGTAACGATATTCCTGTTTTTTATCTTTCAACTTCGCCTTGGAATGTTGAGGCTTCGATTCGTCACTTTATTGAGCGCGAAAAGTTTCCGGAGGGGCCTTTGCTTCTTCGCGATTTTGATCCGCGTCCAAAAACTTTTATTCCTAACGGTCCGCAGCATAAGTTGGAATTTGCAACTCAGCTTATGGATGATTTTCCGGGAATGCGTTTTGTTTTAATTGGTGACGACGGTCAAAAAGATCCAAGCACGTACGCGAATATTATTCGTAAGCATCCTGGCCGCGTGCTTGCTGTTGGTATTCGTCAGCTTAATAAGCGCGCTACGGTTGACGATTTTCGCCACAAGTTGTCTCGCGATTTTGCGGTTGCTCTTAGCGCTTCTAAGCGTGCGTATGTTTTTGAAAATATGGGGAATGTTGAAAATATCTCGAATTCTGCAGATTTTGCAGAAAATGTTGCGGATTCTGCAGATTTTGACGAGAATATTTCGGATTCTGCCAATCAAATGCGCGTAGTCGAAGCTAAGGATGCTGTTGGAACTCTTCAAGGCGTGCCATTTTTTGCAGCGCCTTTTGGCGAAGGATTATCTAAAGCTATGCTTCCGTTTATTGAAGAAGCAATTTCGAAGAAAAATTAGGAAAGCGCAACTAATCGCAATTCATCTAAACCTAATTTACCGCTTAAATTATCCGTGTTAATATAGTTAAAGGATTTTTCGCGCTCGCGCATAATCCACAGGTAGTTCAACGACGCATCTACTTATTGCTTAATAAAGGGGCAAGCAATGTTGGAAAACAACACTCAGCGTGATGAATTTTCACTGCAAAGCACCGCATTATTCAAGCAGGTTCCGCCTAGCCAAATGAAGGAATTACTTGTTCATTTGCAAAAGTCAGTTTTTAATAAAGGCGATTCGATTTTTAACGAAGGCGATACTGACCACCGCATGTACTTGCTTGAGCGCGGACGAGTAAAGCTGGTTCGTCATTCTCGCGATAATCGCGTGCAATTGCTTAGCATTCACACTCCTGGCGAAATTTTGGGCGAAATTCCTGTGTTCGATCCAAGCGGCGGCCCTCGTACAGCTTCCGCAATTTCGCTCACTAATAATACGCAAGTTTTGTGGCTGGAAAACGACGTGCTTTTTAAATGGATTAACGAAAATCCGCGCGTTGCTGTAGATATGCTTCAAGTGCTGGCTGCAAGAATGCGCGCAAATAATGAGCATATTTCTGACTTAGTTTTTATGGATGTGCCGGCGCGTTTGGCAAAAACTTTGCTTAATTTGGCTTCTCGCTTTGGCGAGCCGAATAGCGAGGGTTTGCGCGTGGAACACAATTTAACGCAAGAGGAGTTGGCTCAGCTTGTTGGCTCTTCTCGCGAAACTGTGAATAAAGCTTTGATGGATTTTGCTAATCGCGGTTGGATTATGCGCCGAGGCCGTTCGATTATTATTTACAAGCCGGGTATGTTGATTCGTCGCGCTGAGCGTTGATAGCGTGATAATAACAATAGCAGCCGCTGTTTTTAGCTTACGCTTCCAAGTAGAGGCAAACCTTTAGAATAGTACGCATGCCGAAAAAGAATTCACTAACCGTTCGCCGTGTGCTCGCGCTTTTCCTTACATACGTTACACTTTGCGTTGCAGGTGGCGTGGCTGCAAGTATTTTATTCGTACCAGGCGTAATGAGCGTGAATAGCGTTGTGAAAACAGTTGTTCCTTCACTTCGCGTTGACGGCATCGATTTTGACGTAACTGCTTTGCCGCAAAAATCGCGACTTTACGCATCTGACGGCAAAACTATTATCGCAACTTTTTACGCACAAAACCGCACTGTTGTGCCTCTTCGACGAATCTCCCAATACATGCAACAGGCAATGGTTGCTCGCGAAGACCGCAGATTCTTTGAACATTCCGGCGTAGACATGCAAGGCGTTATGCGAGCTTTTGTGCAAACATTCGTTAAAAAGTCAGATATGCAAGGCGGCTCTTCCTTAACTCAGCAGTACGTAAAAAACGTTCTTATGATTAAAGCGCGCGAAAATAACGATCCTTTGGCGGAATATCACGCTTCTGAAGGCACAATCGCGCGTAAATTGCGCGAAATGCTTATTGCAATTCAAATGGAAAAAAAGTATTCCAAACTTGAGATTTTGCAAGGATACCTTAATATTGCGCAATTTGGTAGTAATAATTTATACGGCGTAGAAACTGCAGCGCGCCGCTACTTTAATACGAGCGCAGCTAAGCTAAATCTTGTACAAGCTGCAACTATTGCTTCTATTACAAAAAATCCTTCTCATTACGATCCTTCTATTGAAAGCAATCAAAAAGAAGCTCAAGAACAGCGCAATATTGTTCTTGACTTAATGCTTCGACAAGGCTTTATTAACCAAAAGCAGCACGATTCCGCAGTTAGCGTGCCAATAAAAGATACCTTAAATATTCAGCCAGAAGTTTCGAATATTGGTTGCCAAGCTGCTGGAGATGCCGCTTTCTTCTGCGATTACGTTACGAAGAAAATTTTGCACTCTCGCGAATTCGGCAAAACCGCTATAGCTCGCGAAAAGCTTCTTACAGAAGGCGGCCTCGACATTTACACCACAATGGATTTGCGCGCAAGCAAGGCTGCAATGAAAGCTGCTCGAGACACAATTCCAGTGAAAGATAAGAGCGGTTTCGAAGTTTCAATCGCCGCTATTAAACCTGGCACGGGCGAGGTTTTGGCTTTCGGAAGCAACCGTATTTACGACGCAACGGATGCTGCAAAGTCGGATCCAACGCATACTGCTATTAACTATGCTGTGGACGAGCGCGATGGCGGCGGTCTTGGCTGGCAGATTGGTTCTACTTGGAAGCCTATTAATATGGTTGCGTGGATGCTTGCTGGAAAGTCAATCAACCAGCCTCTTCGCACGACTATCCGATACAATAATTCTGATTTTAACTGCAATAAGTTCCGCGGAGTCGGCTCATGGTTTGTGCAAAACTCCGGCGGTGGCACTGTTAACCCAGAAACGCCTTTGCAAGGTCTTGTTCGTTCTCACAATACTACGCAGGCGTCTATGGCTCAGCAAATTAAGTTGTGTTCTATTGCGGATGCTGCTCGAGTGCTCGGGTATCACAATTCGCCAATCGGCCAGGAAAGCGTGTATTCTTCTAACTCTTTGAACCCGCCTATGACGATTGGTTCTGTGCAAGCTTCTCCGCTTACTGTTGCAAACGTGTACGCAACTCTTGGCGCAAACGGCGTATCTTGCGATCCGATTGCAATTAAGCGCGTTGTAGACAAAAACGGAAAGCGCTTAAAGGTTCCTAGCGCGCACTGCCATCAAGCTATTCCAAAGGGAATTGCGCAAACCGTTGCGTACGCACTTAACCAAGGTGTTGTGCAACCTGGCGGTGAGGCTGCAACAACGCAACTTGACGGCGGACGTAAAACTTTCGCAAAAACCGGTACTAACGAGCAGTACTACATGACGACTGCAGGCTTTGTGCCTCATCAGGTTGCTTCGTTTGTGGCTGTTGGTAATGCTGAGTCTCAAAAGAGTTTTAACGGCATGACGATTAACGGCCAGACTAGGGGAGCCTGGTACGGTATGTATATTGCAACTCCTGCGTGGAAGGAGTTTATGAATACGTACCTGAAGGATGCGAATATTCCGATTGACAATGATTATGGAAAACCGGATCCAAAGTACACTGCTGGCGGCAGTCTTTCCGACAAAAAGTCGCCTTTGGAAGATTTGAATGCGAACCTTCCAAAGACGGAGCAGCAAAAGCGCGACGAAGACGCTCGAAAGCAAGCCGCGCGCGAGCAGCAGGAGGAAGCTAATAAAGAGTCGAAGCGTCAGCAGCAAACGCAAGACCAGTACGGCACTGCTCGTCGCGACGACTATAGCACTTCCGGAAGTGACGAGTACTGATTAAGGATTTATCGCTTTTACTCCACATCAACGCCAACAGCGTCAGCTACGTGCTCAAAGCCGTCGCGTTTCAAA
This sequence comes from Gardnerella sp. CCPDSM, assembly GCF_056754715.1. Classification (NCBI taxonomy): domain Bacteria; kingdom Bacillati; phylum Actinomycetota; class Actinomycetes; order Bifidobacteriales; family Bifidobacteriaceae; genus Gardnerella; species Gardnerella sp. CCPDSM. Next base: position 85,904 of record NZ_JBQEQO010000003.1, on the reverse strand, counting down.
AGATCCGCAAGTCCGCGCTTTAGCGTCGTAATCTGCTGCGGTCCTCTATACATAAGCGACGTAATAAACATAACCAAATCTGCGCCGGAGCGAATCTTCTCGTAAGCTTGCTTCGGCGTAAAAACGCCGCCGATTCCAGCAATAGCAAAGCGATCTCCAAAAGCTTTGCGCGTGCGCCTTATCAAATCGTTACTTGCGCTGTAAGTAGGGCCGCCCGAAAGCGCTCCCTGCCAATCTGCCGGCACATCTAGCCCGGAGCGATTCTTTTGCAAATTCGCAATGCTCACGCCGTCAACTTTATGCTCAGCAAGCACGTCAAGAAGCGACTTAAACTGCTCCCAGCCTCCCGGCAAATTAAGCGGCATTTTAACAAGAGTTGGCTGTGGCCTTTTAATAGTGTCAAGGTCGCTAAATAGCTTATCCAGCGCTTCTGGCTCTCTAAAAGGCTCGCCAACGCGAGTATTCGGGCAAGAAATATTCACTTCAATAATCGAGCTGCGCCCAGCCGCGCGCTCCATAGAAATATGGTAGTCTTCAATGCCTTCCTGAAGGTCGCCGACTAAATCGTCGTTTGTGCGCGCAATAGAAATAGAAAGATTCATAGACTTAGCTTTAGTCCACGCTTTTTCTGCGCGCGCAATAACAGCCTCACTGCCGTCGTTTGCTAAGCCGGCATGCACCAAAATCGAATCGTATTCCGGAAGGCGATGGTACCAAGGCTTTTGGTTTCCTTCGCAATGGCGGCTTGTGGTGGAGCCGACTGTTTCGAAGCCAAAGCCGGCGTTATCTAGCACGGTTGCCATCTGGCAGTTTTTATCCAAGCCTGCGCTTAAGCCGAACGGGTTCGCAAAATCCAATCCCATAACATTCGTTTCAAGAACCGGGTCCGTGTAGTTGAGCATTGTGCGAAGAAGCCACATAAGCCCCGGCGTGCTTTCGCTAAATTTGCAAAAGTCAATCATTCGCTCGTGTGCTTCGTCCGGCGGAATGTTGAACACAAAATGCGGTTTGATTATGTGCTTGTAGGAAAAAGTAAAAAGATCCGTCGTGGCTTTATTCACGACGTTGTGCAATGAGTTTTCAGAAACGTAATACATATTTATATAGTAGGGCATTATTTGTGCGTTTGCCACCTTAACGCGCGTTCGTTTTTGTGCGATTAGCTCAAGGATTTGCCGATTTTTGCATAAAAATGTGCGTTCTGCGCGATTTTACGCCTTAAAACGCTCAATCGCGTTTGTTTTTTGCGTATACGTGTGCGATAATGTTCGTATGATTTCTTCACAGCGTCAGCACTTAATTCTAAGCCGACTCCGCACGCGCGGTGCCGTGCGCATAACCGCACTTTCTAAAGAACTAAACGTTTCTGCAATGACTGTTCGAAGGGATATTGCTGAGCTTTCGGATCGCGGTCTTTTAAAGCGTGTTCATGGCGGCGCTGTAACAACCAACACTTTGCTTTCGGAGCCGCTGTTTTCTGTAAAGTCGCAAATGGACATCGGTTTAAAGGACGCTATTGCGCGCTTGGCTGTGGACTACGTTTCTCCGGGGGATGTGATTGCTATTGGCGGCGGCACAACTGCTTACGTGTTTGCGCAGCATTTGCTTGAGTCGCGCAGGGCTTCGGGCATTACGATTTTGACTAATTCGATTCCTGTTGCCGAGCTTGTGCAAGCGTTGGAGTCGAAGGACGTGGAAGTTATTGTAACCGGCGGCGTAATTACGCGTTCGAATTCGCTGGTTGGGCCGATTGCGGATAAGGTTGTGGCTTCGCTTCGAGTGAATACTGTGTTTCTTGGCACGCATTCTGTGTCGCTTCCTCGCGGATTCCTTATGCCGAATTCTTTGGAAGCGGCTACGGATATGGCGTTAATGGATATTGCGGACCGCACTATTATTTTGACGGATCACACGAAGTGGAGTTGCACGTCGCTTTCGTTGTTCGCACGCTTTGATCAGGTTGACACTGTTATTACTGACGATGGGTTGGATGCGGATTCGCAACTTCGTACGCGCGAGCTTGTGAAGGATTTGGTTTTGGCGCCTGTGGGTGAGGAAAGCGGAGACGCTGGCGCGCGCGACGACCTGCCTGAGCGCTGCGATTTAGCGCGCGAAGGCAACTCGGAGCGGAAACTCGCTTAAGTTGGAAGTCCAGTGGACTTCCAACGCGAGTTTCGTAAGCGAGCGCTTATAGTGCGAGCGTTGTCTCGCATTTGGAGTGTGTGATACAACGGTGTGTCGTGCGGGGCGGGGGAAGCGAAAGGCTGATTTTGCAAGGGTTTTGGGGTGAGTTGGGTAGTATGCGCGCGTTTCCTGAGAATTCTCTGAGAAAAATCTTTAAAATTCTTGAAATTGGTATTTTTTACGGTAAGCGCGCGCTGATTTAGTAGAATTTACGTTTATTTATGCAATTTCTGTAATATTTCCCGAAAAATCTTCTGTTTTTTCTTTCTTTATACGCGTGTTGGGGCTTGACTTTTGCGAACGGGGGGGGGGTATCTTAAATAGCAAACGCTAGCTATTCCTAGTTTGGCTAGTGTTGCACAGTTCACCTAGAAGCTGTGCAAGCGAATTTTTCTTCGTGTACCTGCACGAAGGAGAAGAAGAAAGGATAATATTATGTTGAATAAGAAGGCTATCGCCGCATTCGCTGCTGGCGCCACCTTGCTTTCCGGTTTGGCATTCGCCGCACCATCTTTCGCTGATGTTAAGGCTGTGACTTCCTATGATAAGGAATTCACTAACGAAAAGGCTCAGGCAGCAGTTACAGCAGCTGAAGCTACTCTTAAGACCGCTAATGACACGCTTAAGACTAAGAAAGATGCATTCACCACAGCTTACACTGCAACTTCTTTGGATGCTAAGGTTAAGGCTGCTTTTACTGCTGATGCCACTTTAGCTGACGGCTATAGCATTAGTGGCTCTGATATTAAGAAGGGCTCTGACGTTGTAGCAAATGCTTATACTTTCTACACCACTAACGTGAAGCCTGTTGAAGATGCTAAAACAGCGGTTGCGTCTGCTCAGAAGGATGTAGACCAGGCTAAGATGAATCTTAACGCTACTGCTGAGACTTTCCGTAGTAAGGATGTTGAGGCTGTTAAGGCTGCTAAGGGCGAAGTTGACAAGGCTAAGAAGGCTGTCAATGATAGCTTTGATAAGCTTGTTGATGCAACCAAGAAGCTTAATGCTGCTGATAAGACTTTGAAGGCTGCTAAGAAGGCTGTTGCTGATTTTAATTACAAGGTTCCAGATGGTATGGAGAATGTACCTTCTACCTTGGCCAAGAGGTATCCTCTTGATCAGGCCGTGAAGAAGGCTAAGGATGCTAAGGATGCTGCTCAGGACGTTAAGGATGCTGCTCAGACTGCTTTCGATAAGGCATTTGGTGATTACACCTCTAAGCTTGATGATTACGCCACGAAGTTAGCTACTGCTGTTGACCAAGAGGCTGATGTTGCTGCTTATCCTAAGAAGGAAAGGCTCACTATCAATAAGGCAGATTACAATGCTGATCTCGTTGCTTTGGTCGGTGGCTCCACCAATGACAATGGCAACGGCGGTGAAGGCCAGGGTGGCGATTCCACTACCCCAACTCCTGATCCAAAGAAGGTTGATTACAAGGCTGTTGTTGAGTTTGCAGTTAAGTATGTGAAGGATGCTAAGTCCGATGCCAAGACTGTTGCTTCTCTTAAGGCTGCTTTGGCTAAGGTTACCGCTGCTAAGAAGGCTAAGGATGCCAAGGCTTTGGTTGCTGCTCTTAAGGAATTGAAGGCTCTTGTTGAGCCATTGATGAAGAAGGCTCCAGCTAAGGATACTGGTAAGGCTTTGGAGTCCATCTTCGGCTCTGATGTTCTTTACACTAAGTACAAGGGCTTGGCTGTTGATTTGATCAAGCTTGGTGTTACCAACATTGGCGCTTACGATGGTCTTCTTAACCAGCTTGAGTTTGGTTTGAGCCGTTTCGGCTGGGATAACGTTGTTAAGAACTTCCCAGAGCACGGTCCTAAGAACAACTGCGATTTCTTGGCTTGGTTGCGTCGTCACTTGACCAAGGCTGTGAAGCATTACGGTCACGTTGAGGCTGCTGTTAAGGATATTCAGGCAGAGCTTAACGAGGATATGAAGGATGCTCAGGCTCGTCATGATTGGGATGCTGTTAAGGTAATCGATCAGAAGATTGCTTTGGCTAACGGTTTGCGTGAGGTTGCTCATCACAACCTTACCCGTGCTAAGGCTTTGCTTGATTCCGCTAACGATCACGCTCGTGATTTGAGCTGCGATACTGCTGCTAAGGAAGTTCGCGCTGCTATGGATAAGGAGCCAAACTCCCCATTCAAGAAGAGCGGTCAGAAGAACAATGGCCAGAAGCCAAATGGCCAGAATGGTCAGAAGCCAAATGGTGGCGCTGCAAGTCATCAGCTCGGCAAGACCGGCGCAACTGTAGCTTTGGTTGCTGTTGCTGCTTCCGTGCTTGCTGGTATGGGTGCTGCTCTTCGCAAGATCCGTCACTAAGCTAACTGTTCGGGTACCTTCTTCTCCCGAATAATTGGGTAAATCACTTAGTCTAGCGTGCTAAACGGTGCGCTAGGCTAAGTGTTTTCTTAAAAATTTTGTGCTTGACGCGGCGCAAATAATTTAATATGTGTTGCAAATCAGTCAGTTCTATGGACTTGTTTGATGCGGTTTGCCAAAAATTTTCCTTTTTTATCGTTGATGCAAATTCGTAAATTGGCTGTGACTCAAGCGCATTTGCGCGCTGCTTACCGCTAGGTACGGGTAGCGGCGGCGCAAGGTTCAAGGCCTGAGTAGCATTTGCCCAGGCCTTGTGTTTTAGATGTTTTAGCTTTTTGAGGTTTGTTAATTCTTTCGGCAAAGAAGCTGAACCTTAAAGAAACCTGAAAAAACTATTAAAAACTTCTGTTTATGGCGTGTCGCATAATTTTTTCGATAATTTGAGCAAATAATCGTAAATATTATTCTTTTTTAAATAAAAAACGCAAAATTTATCAATATTTTCCTATTTTTCGCATGTTCGACTCTGAATTTTGGTATTGAGTTTTCTGAGAGCATGCGGTAAGTTATAAGTCAGTTACCGGAGGAATACCTAGTTCAACCGGTACGCACGGGAAACCGTGATTGGCAAATTTTTCTTCGTGTACCTAGCACGAAGGAGAAGAAGAAAGGAAAATATTATGTTGAATAAGAAGGCTATCGCCGCATTCGCTGCTGGCGCCACCTTGCTTTCCGGTTTGGCATTCGCCGCACCATCTTTCGCTGCTGGTGAAAACAATGCTCCTAAGAAGGAAGAGTGCACTCCAGCTACTAACGCTGAGCTTCTTGCTGCAAACACCGCTATTGATAGTGATAATGAAGACGTTCTTACTGCTCAGAAGGCAGTTCGCTCTGCAAACAAAGAACTTCATGAAGCTAACCGTACGCTTAACGAGTTGAAGCGCAAGATGGATACTGCTAAGGGCAAGTCTGATGCTGCTAAGACGGCTTATGATGCTGCTAAGACTGCTGCAGACAATGATAAGAAGGCTTTTGTCGCTGCATACTTGGATAAGCATGCTGATAAGACTCCTACAGATGCTGAGACACAGTACAACTCCGCTACCGAGGTGAAGGATGTCATTACTAAGGAGCAGATTAAGAAGCGCGATGAGCTTAAGAAAGCTTTGACCGATGCTAAGACCAAGTACGTTGGTAAAGAAGATGCTAACACTGAGGATGCTCCTGCTGCTGGCTCCCTTCTCAAGGCTTACAATGATGCAAAGTCTGCTTATGACACTGAGAATGATGGTGCCGTTGCTAAGGCTAAGGGTGAGCTTGAGACTGCTCAGCAGAACTTGAAGGATGCTCAGGCTAAGTTGAAGGAAGATAAGGCTTACTTGGCTAAGCTTCAGTGCAAGGAAGTTCCTACACCTCCAGCTCCAGTTAAGCCAACCCCAGTAACTCCTGCTGATGTTAAGGCTGTTGTTGAGTTCTCCTTGAAGTATATTAAGGATGCTAAGTCCGACGCTAAGACTGTTGCTGCTGTTAAGGCTGCTTTGGCTAAGTTGCAGGCTGCTAAGGATAAGGCTGCTAAGGCTGCTGCTTTCAAGGAATTGAAGGCTCTTGTTGAGCCTTTGATGAAGAAGGTTCCACCAACTCCTGAAGATAATGCTCCAGCTTTGAAGTCCATCTTCGGTTCTGACGTTCTTTACACCAACTACAAGGGCTTGGCTGCTGATTTGGTAAAGCGTGGCATCACCAACATTGGTGCTTACGATGCTCTTCTTGACAAGCTTCAGTATGGTTTGCGCAACGGTGGCTGGGATAATGTTGTTAAGAACTTCCCAGAGCACGGTCCTAAGAACAACTGCGATTTCTTGGCCGGTTTGCGTCGTCATTTGACCAAGGCTGTAAAGCATTATGAGCATGTTGAGGCTGCTGTTAAGGATATTATTGCAGAGCTTAACGAGGACTTCAAGGATGCTAATGCTCGTCATGATTGGAAAGCCGTTGAGGTAATCGATCAGAAGCTTGGTTTGGCTAACGGCTTGCTTAAGGTTGCTGATAACAACCGTACTCGCGCTGCTGCTTTGTTGAACTCTGCTAACGATCACGCTAAGGATTTGAGCTGCGATACTGGTGCTAAGGATGTCCGCAAGGCTATGGATAAGGAGCCAAACTCCCCATTCAAGAAGAGCGGTCAGAAGAACGATGCTAAGAAGCCAGAAGCTCAGAAGCCAAACGGTGGCGCTGCTGATGGTAGCCACAAGCTCGGCAAGACCGGCGCAACTGTAGCTTTGGTTGCTGTTGCTGCTTCCGTGCTTGCTGGTATGGGTGCTGCTCTTCGCAAGATCCGTCACTAAGCTTAAATCAAAAGCTAATGGTTAAAAAGCTAAGCTAAAAGCAAAAGCCAAGCTTAAGCTAAAAGCTGAAGCTTAAACCATCGGGGACTGATTAAATCAGTCCCCGTTTTTTTTGGAACATTTGCCGGAGTTTTGCCCCGTGTTTGTGTACTTGGGTTGGGTGTAAGTACACAAATGCGCGCATACTTCCTCGTGTTTGTGTACTTGGGTTGGGTGTAAGTACACAAATGTGAGCACTTCTCCTCGTGTTTGTGTACTTGGGTCGGGTGTAAGTACACAAATGCGCGCGCCTTACCTCGTGTTTGTGTACTTGGGTCGGGTGTAAGTACACAAATGCGCGCGCGTTAGTCGTCACGAGCATGGGGTAGAATATGAAAGTTATGTGTGAATTTATTGCTGAAAACTCGGCAAACCACAATCACGCATAAATTGCAAACACACTCCTGCTGTGGAAGGGCCACAGCCGATAGTCCGAAGGAGGTGGGTGATGTCTGCACATAAGTATGAACTGATGTTCATTGCAAATCCTGAGCTGGATGAGCACGGTCTTAAGAAGTTGACCGAGCAGTATCTTGAGCTTGTCACCAACGAGGGCGGTTCCGTTGACGGTACCGACTACTGGGGTCGCCGCAAGTTTGCCTACGAAATTGAAGGCAAAACTGAAGGTAACTACGTTGTGGTGAACTACACTGCCGAGCCAGCCGTAAGCGACGAACTTGACCGTGTTTTGAACCTTAACGAATCTGTAATCCGCACGAAGATTCTTCGCAAGGACGCCAAGTAAAAGTATTAAGTAAAAGCATTAAGCGAAACTAGTATCTAATATTAAGCAAAACTAGTATCTAGTAGCGGGAAAGAAAAGGCACGCTATGGCAGGTGAAACTATTATTACTGTGGTTGGAAATCTCACTGCGGATCCTGAAGTTAGGACGCTTTCAAACGGTTCTGCTGTTGCAAGCTTCACCATTGCGTCCACGCCTCGTACGTTCAATCGCAATACGAATCAGTTCGAGGACGGTCCTGCATTGTTCATGCGTTGCTCCGCGTGGCGAGACCTTGCGGAACATTGCGCGAACAGTCTTTCTAAAGGCATGCGCGTGATTGCGCAAGGCCGATTGTCGCAGCGCTCGTATCAGGCGCAAGACGGTTCTAATCGCACGGTGGTGGAACTTACCATCGACGAGATTGGGCCATCGCTGCGCTATGCAACCGCGCAAGTTACTCGCCAAAGCTCGGCAACTGGGTTTGCTGGGGGAGCGAGGGCGATGGGTGCTGCTGGTGCTGGTGCTTCTGGTTTTGGCTCTGGCTCTGGTGCTTCTGGTGCTGGTGCGATGGGTGCTGGTGCGTATCAAGGTGGCGGCTATGCTGGCGGCGCAAATTACGCTGCAAATCAAGCCGCAAACCAAGCTGCGCAGGCAAATCAGGCCGCTTCGCGCGCGCAGTCCGCAAACGCAACTGCCGCGGATCCGTGGAGTGCTGCCGGCCCAACGAACGACGCGTTCACAACCTTCGGCGCTGGTGCTGATTTCGGCACAAGCTCCGATTTTGGCGCAGACGCGGAAGAGCCGGAATTCTAATCGCAAATAGTGCTAAATAAATAGTGCTAAATAATTAGTGCTTAATGCTGGAAGTTGCTTTTACTGCTTAAACTACTTCTTATAAAATCATCAGTTACGCGTTATGAAAACCATAGCGCATTTAAGAGAGGACATCTTATGTCACGCAAAAGGCCGCAACCACCGGTCAAGCCTTTCAAGAAGAAGCCAAATCCTCTGAAGGCTGCCAAAATTACCGAAATTGATTACAAAGACGTCGCTTTGCTGCGCAAGTTCGTTTCCGACCGCGGCAAGATTCGTTCCCGTCGTATTACCGGCGTAACCGTGCAGGAACAGCGCAAGATTGCGAAGGCCGTGAAGAACGCTCGCGAGATGGCTTTGCTTCCTTACGCCACTACCGGTCGCTGATTGAGAGGTTGTAACAATGGCTGAAACTAAAGTTATTCTTACCAAGACTGTTGCCAACCTCGGTCACTCTGGTGACGTTGTTGAAGTGAAGGCTGGCTATGCTCGCAACTACCTGATTCCACAGGGACTCGCTTTCGCGTGGAACAAGGGTGCCGCTTCCCAGATTGAGGCAATGCGCCGCGCTCGTTTGGCCAAGGCTGTTGCCACTCGCGAAGAGGCTGTTGCTGCTAAGGCTCAGATTGAGGGCACCGTTGTGGAGCTCGCTGCTAAGGTTTCCGAGTCCGGCAAGCTCTTCGGCGGCATTTCTGCCGACAAGATTGCTGCTGCTTTGGCTCCAAAGGCCGCTGTGGAAGCTCGCGCAATCAAGGTCGCTGCTATTAAGACCACCGGTGAGTTCCCAGCAACCGTGACGTTGCATCCGGAAATCACTGCTTCCTTCACCGTGAAGGTTGTGGCGGAGTAGTAACTTTGTGAATTTTACAAAACATGTTGCAACAAGCAGATTCCTGCTTTTAGTGGTTTTCTGCTTGTAATACGTGTGGATTGAACTTAAGCATTGGCTCTGCGTAGCGCTGTTGCGGTGTTTCTTTTACCCGCAACTCGCTCGCAGGGCTTTTTTTTTATTCATTGTTTTTGGCGGAAACATTTGCGGGGTTATAGGCCAAAAAGTGTGTAAAGCTAAGCTGATGAATATTCTGCGGGTGTAAGCCGCAGCCTCAGCACTGTTAAAAACTCAGTCAGCGAACTGAGAAAATAACACTCACAGCTCACACACCGTTAAAAACTCAGTCAGTGAACTGAGAAAATAACGGTAATAAGCTCAACACTGTTAAAAACTCAGTCAGCGAACTGAGAAAATAACGGTAATAGGCTCAACACTGTTAAAAACTCAGTCAGCGAACTGAGAAAATAACGGTAATAAGCTCAGCACTGTTAAAAACTCAGTCAGTGAACTGAGAAAATAACACTCACAGCTCACACACTGTTAAAAACTCAGTCAGTGAACTGAGAAAATAACGGTAATAAGCTCAACACTGTTAAAAACTCAGTCAGCGAACTGAGAAAATAACACTCAAGCCGAATCGCCGCCAATATCCACAATCCACGTGCCGCACGCGCCCGCATTTCGCAACGCCGCACTAACGCGCTCGGCCGCATCCGCACTATCCGCAAGCGCAATAACGCATCCGCCGCCACCGCCGCCGGTAAGCTTCGCACCCAGCGCACCATGATCGCACGCAGCGCGCACCAACTTATCAAGCTGCGGAGTGCTCACGCCCAAATCCGCCAAAATCTTATGCGCGCGATTCATCCTCGCGCCCATATTTTCCGCGCGCCCCAACGCCAAATCGTCCTCTGCCTCAACCGCAATCGCACCCAAATCATCAAGCTGCGCACCAACTTCGCCAGGATGCGCGTCCAACTTCGCGCGCAGCGCCTCCACGGTTTCGCGCGTCATGCCTTTGCAGCCAGAATCCGCCAAAACAAGCCACGCGCGCATGCAAATATCCATCCGCGAAAACTCGCCGCGCTTAAAACGCACGGGCCACGAAGCCGACGTCGCCGTTGCATCCAACCCCGACGAACGCCCGTGCGCCACGCGCTCAGCCGACTGCGTCAACGCAAAAATCTCGTCCTCACTAGCGCGAATTTTGTAGTAGTCAAGAATCGCGCGGATTACGGCGCCGGCCGAAGCCGCAGACGACCCAAGCCCGCGCTCAGGCGGAAAATCAGACTCGGTTGTAACGTGCAGCGACTCGCCGTTCCACCCTGCAAACTCAAGTGCTGCGTGGATTGCGGCGCGAATGCTGCTAAATCGCGGCGGGATTTCGGAAAGTTTGCCGGTGAAGCCGAGGCAGGAAAGCGTAATGCGCGAGTCGAGGGGGAGGGGGGATTGTGTTTGGGAGGATTGGGTTTGGGAGGAGTGGGTTTGGGGGGATGCTGGGTTTGCTGCAGATCCGCAATCGTCGGCAATTACGGTAGCGCGCATTCGCAAATTTTTCAGCGGCAACGCGACTGCGGAATGGCCATAAACCACGGAATGTTCGCCGAAAAGAATTACCTTCGCGCAAGTTTCGCCGTATCCAGTTCGGCGGTGATTTGCGGAAGCCGCGGAAGTTGCGGAAGTTGCGGAAGATGCGCTTACGGAAGCCGCGCTTACGTAATCTGCAGAAGCCGCAAAATCCGCAGAAGTTGCGCTTGCGGAAGTTGCGGAAGTTGCGTTTTCAGAAGCCGCAGTTTCAGAAGTCACAGAAGCCGCGCGGCGATGATTTGCGCGCGTGCAATCCGCAATTTCGCCAGCATTGCGCGCTTTTACACCACGATTAAGCTCGTTAGCCAGTTCATATTTCTGCAGCACAGTTTGCGTCTCCTACACGATTTGCTCAATTTTCCAACTGTTCTAATTTAGTCGCGACAAATATAAAAAACTACGATACGCGCGCGACGCTTACAACACATTCACATTTGCGGTTCAATGCGATCCTTGTCGCGCAGCGCGACGACCTGCTTTCGCGCTCAGAGCGTAGTGCGCGAAGGCAACTCGGAGCGGAAACTCGCTCAGGTTGAAAGCACAGTGTGCTTTCAACGCGAGTTTCGTAAGCGAGCTAACAAGCGAGCGCTAAATAACCAACTAGGGACCTTCGTGCAGTCGTCGTACTGCATGTGTGTCTCATTTTGCCTGTAATTCGACCTTCCTGCAGTACGCTTACTGCGTTAAGGCCTTTGGTGGCGGATTATCGGACATTCGTGCAGCGCGACGACGTGCCTGAGCGCTTGGAGCGTAGCGCGCGAAGGCAACTCGGAGCGGAAACTCGCTCAGGTTGAAAGCACAGTGTGCTTTCAACGCGAGTTTCGTAAGCGAGCTAACAAGCGAGCGCTAAATCATCAACTAGGGACCGTCGTGCAGTCATCGTACTGCGCGCGGGTCTGAAGACCGGCAGAATTCGACCTTCGTGCGGTACTCTTACTGCGCGCGGGTCTCATTTTGCCTGTAATTCGACCTTCCTGCAGTACGCTTACTGCGCGATTGTCTCTTGCGCTCTTGCGCTCTTGCGTAATCTTACTTAACTACTTATTTCCTGCGCTCAATAACCTTTATAACCACGCGTCACCTTTTATCTACCCTGCGCTCAATACCCTTTATAACCACGCGTTACCTTTTATCTACCCTGCGCTCAATAACCTTTATAACCACGCGTTACCTTTTATCTACCCTGCGCTCAATAACCCTTTATCTACAATTCACCATACCCTTTATCCACAATGCGTTACCTTTTATCCACAATGCATTAATTTGCTTGCGCAAGTATTGTCAGGTCGAATAATCTCAGTCATATGATTGAAGCAAATACTAGTACTATCGGCATGGTTTCAAACGCTGAACAAGAGCGCACATGCATTCGGCCTGTCACCAATGCGCAAAGGCAGTATCTAAAGAGGCGCGTGAAAAGCGGCACTTTTGTGCGCACTTTCCGCAATCTTTACTCGCAAACTGAGTACTGGAAGAAGCTGTATATGTCCGAACGCATACGTCATGTAGCGCTTTCCTTGATGGATATTTACCCGGATTGGAAGTTTACGGTGACGAGCGGGGCAGCGTTATTAGGCTACGATGTTGTTGAAGATTATGACGCGCTGTTTGCTAGTGGCAAATATGATTTGCAGAACATTAATTTGCAAACGCTTCCAACGCAGATTTATATTCGCTCAAATATTAACAAATCTACGCACGATAATCCGCAATTGCATCGTATTCGCGCAACCGGAAAAGAGCAGGATGCTACGAGCGATGACGTGCGCATTGTGCAGCCGAGTCGCAAGTATGACGGGCAGCTTATTACGCTTCCGCATTCAAGTGACAGGGTAAGTTATGAGATTAGGAGTCATGTTGTTGATAAGAGTACGTTGCTTCTTGATGCTGCTAACAGTTTGAGTTTTAGGGCTGCTTTGCCGATTTTTGATTCTGCTGCGCGCGATAACGTGAACTTTAACAAGGTTATTGAGATTTGCGGGAGAAGATACGGCGGTAGTGAGGACTTTGAGGAGGTTAGCGGCGCTGGCGTTGGCGGCGTTGGTCTTAGTGGTGTAGCTGGTTTCGGCAGTAATGCGGATCCTATTCTTAGGCTGCGCCGCCTTTGCCTTTTTAAGAATGGTGCGAGCGAGAATGGCGGTGAGTCTTTCGCGCGCGGCACGATGATTGATCTTGGGTTTATGGTGCCTGAGTTGCAGCATGAGTTTGTTGTGCCGAATTCCAGGGTTAAGTATAGGTGTGATTTTTTGTGGCGGGTTTCGGGCGGTGGCCTGATTGTTGGTGAGCTTGATGGGTATGACAAGTATTTTGTTGATTCGACTAATTCTACGCATGCGAATATCAACTTTAATTCTTCGTCTGATACTCAAATGTTGCGTAATTCCTACAATCAGGCCACTATTAATCGCAATATTGATAGGCAGGCGGAGCGTGAATCGGTGCTTTTTAGGGAGTGCGGCGTGAGTAAGATTGTACGTTTTAATTTTGCGGATGTTGTTGGCGTTAAGAATCTTGAGCGGAAGCTTGTTGAGGCTGGTGTGCCGCGGATTATGCGCGTTGGTTGATATCGAGCGCTCAATCTGCGCGAGCATTAACTGCGCGCGTAACGTATGGTTGTCGGATTAGTAAAGATATTTAGATAATGTTGGAGGTTTATTTCATGGCAGAAGAAAACAGAGAAATTGTAGTGATAGATGAAACTACAGTGAAAAGTAAGATTCACTATATAAGAAATCAAAAAGTTATGCTTGATTTTGAACTTGCTGAAATATATGGATATGAAACAAAAACATTTAATCAGCAAGTAAAGAATAACATAGAAAAATTTGATGAAGATTTTAGATTTCAACTTACAAAAGATGAATGGGAATTTTTGAGGTCAAAAATTTTGACCTCAAAATCAGATGAAGGTTCAGGTGGTAGAAGATATATGCCTTATGCCTTCACAGAACAGGGCATCTATATGCTTATGACTGTATTAAGGGGAGAGCTGGCAATTAAACAGAGCAAAGCTTTAATACGAATGTTTAAGCAAATGAAAGACTTCATTGTTGAAAATAGAGACTTTCTTAGCTCAAAAGAAATGTCGCAACTGTTATTGCAAACAAGCCAAAATACAAATAACATAATGCATCATTCGCAAGAAATAGCAAATATAAACGATAAAATTAGCACCTTTGCAACAAAAGAAGATCTGAAAAAGGTAATGGATAATTTTATAGATAGCAACACTTACAAGCATTTTCTTTTGCTGAATGGAGATAAGATAGAAGCCGATGTTGCCTATACAAAAATATACAAATCAGCAAAGAAAAGCATTTATGTTATCGACAACTATATTGGGCTTAAAACATTGGAACTTTTAAGAGCTGCAAGAGATAATACGCAAATTGTAGTTTTTAGCGATAATGTGAGAAATAAAGATATGCTTACGAAAAATATCTTAGATGATTTTAGAAAAGACTATCCTAATATAGATTTGCGTCTGAAGATGGCCGATAAAAAATACCACGATAGGTATATTGCAATAGACTTTGGGGCGGAAAATGAGGCCTTTTATCTTTGTGGAGCGTCGTCAAAGGATGCGGGAAATAAAATATCGAGCGTTACAAGGATAGAAGAATCGTCGAAGGATATGTATCATGCGATGTTTGAGGGGATGCTAAACAATAGGAATTTGACAATTTGATGTGTGGGGGGTGGGGTAGATGGTTGGGGGGGGGGTAGGTTGGTGTTGGTGGTGTTGTTGGGGTTGTTGGGGTTTAAGTTGTATGGTGTTTAGGTTGTATGGGGTTATATGTGGTTTGGGGTTGTATGTGGTTTGGCTGTATGGGCTTTAAGTAAGGCGGCAGAAGCGAAAATCTGTCGTCTTTTTTTAAAAATTGCAGCAAATTAGATAGCAGAATTGCGCGCTGCGGTTTGTGGCGACATTGGTGCAGATTGTGTTCTGCGCGAGGGCCTCTGGTTTGCAATCTTCGGACATTGGTGCAGTTGGCGTTCTGCGCGCGAGTCGGATTTCGCTTATGGTGCGCTTATGTAGTAAAAATATCGATTTTGGGGTAATTTGGCGAAGCAAAATTGTTGATTTTGGGGTAAATTGCGGTAATAAAAATTGCCGATTTTGGGGTAATTTGCTAAAATAAAAATGTCGATTTTGGGAAGAAAGGCGGAATTGCAATGGTTTACGAAGGTAATACGTCATCTAAAACTCATCATAATCTCACGCAACAATCGTCAGACGCAGCACGTAGCGAGTCGCAGAATGAAGCACGTAGCGAAGCACGTAACGAAACACGTAGCAAATCGCATAGCGAGTCACGTAGCGAGTCGCAGATTAAAGTGAGTAACGAATCAACCCTCAAATTCCAACGCAAAATCTACTCCGAAATGCTCGTCTGGAAGCACGAGTCCAACGGCAAAACAGCGCTGCTTATCGAAGGACCGCGTCGCGTGGGCAAATCGACAATCGTAAAAGAATTTGCTCAAAACGAATACGAAAGCTACATTCTCGTCGACTTTTACACAGCATCGAAAGAAGTAAAGGAGCTATTTGACGACCTTTCGGACATAAACTATATTTTCTTGCAGCTACAGCTTGCGTACAAAACAAGCTTAAAAGAGCGCAAATCTTGCATTGTCTTTGACGAAGTACAGCTTTGCCCTAAAGCGCGTCAAGCCATAAAAGCTTTAGTGAGTGACGGCAGATACGACTATATAGAAACCGGTTCGCTAATTTCGATTCATAAAAATGTTAAGGATATTCTTATTCCGAGCGAAGAACGCAAGCTGAAAATGCACCCAATGGATTATGAGGAGTTCACTCGCGCGCTTGGTGATGAAGTTACGATTCCGCTTCTGCGTAAACTGTATGATTCTAAAAAACCAATCGGTCAAGCGGCTTGTAGGAAGATTCTGAGAGATTTTCGTCTTTATATGCTTGTTGGAGGAATGCCGCAAGCTGTAGAAAGTTACATTGGAACTAACGATTTTAGTGCTGTGGATCAAGTGAAACGTGACATTCTTTCACTTTATGAGGATGATTTTAGGAAGATTGACGCGACTGGTAAGATTTCCGCAATTTTCGACGCTATTCCAGCGCAACTTATGTCTAACACGTCGCGATACCACGTTTCTAGCGTTCTTGCTGGGAATGGTGCGGATGATATTCTTGAGCAGCTTGCACAGCTAAAGGATTCTGGGACCGTTCTCATTGCGAATCACACTTCTGACCCTTCTGCAGGAATGGCTCAGTATAAGGATTTGACTAAATTTAAGCTTTTTCTTGCGGATACTGGATTGTTTGTTACGCTGGCTTTTAAGGATAAGTCGTTTACGAGCAATGATATTTACGCGCGATTGTTGAGCGGCAAGTTGCAGGCGAATCTTGGGTACGTTTATGAGAATATGGTTGCGCAAATGTTGAGTGCGCATGGGCACGAGTTGTATTATCACACTTTTGTGGAGGATTTGGTTGATGAAGGTGATGGTGCGCATGTTGATGGTGCGCATGTTGATGGCGCGTTAGGAAATCGCAATTACGAAATTGATTTTCTGATTGCGGAAAATAATAAAATTGTGCCGATTGAAGTGAAAAGTTCTGGCTATAAAACTCATGCTTCGCTAGATGTTTTCTCGCGCAAGTTTTCTTCGCGTATTGCGCGCGAGCTGCTGATTTACACTAAAGATTATCAGCGCGTTGGCGGGATTGAATGTTTGCCGATTGTGATGGCTGAGTTCCTGTAAATGTGGGTGCTCAAGCAGATCGTCGCGTGTTGAAAGCACACCGTGCTTTCCACATTGAGTCGTCGCGCACGTTTGGAGCGCCAAACCCTCCGCAACCCTCCAAATGTGAGAAACTTTCCTCACGTTTGGAGCGCCGCGCAACCCCAAACCCTCCAAATGCGAGATGATTCTCTCACGTTTGGAGCGCTACGCTTTAAGCGAAAAGCGCGCCACATTAATCTGCCCTGCCTTCGTCTTTATTGACGAAGGCAGACCTCGCTTGCGTTGAAAGCACACTGTGCTTTCAACTTTGAGCAAGCTCGGCGCTCCGAGTTGCTTTCGCGCGCTAAATCGCAGTGCTCAAGCAGGTCGTCGCGTGTTGAAAGCACACCGTGCTTTCAACTCTGAGCAAGCGCTACCGCATTGGGTCGCTTTTCGCGCTACGCTTAAGCGAAAAGCGAGTCAATGCGACACGCCGAGATTATATTTGTGAAGATTTGTGAAAATTTTGAAAAGAAAAAACGCAGATAAGGAAGCAGTGGCGTTCATAATGGTATTCAAAAAGCGCTGATATACAGGGATTTCGTTCGTTGCAGGGGGGGGGGGTGTTTAAAAGCATAAACATTTGTTGGTATGCGTAATATGTCTGTTTTACGTCTTATTAACGATTAAACTTGTACTTACTCAAAGTTGAGCGCTCGCGTCCAACTTGCTAAAAATTGCTAAAAACAACAAGGTCTTTGCAATAACTTTTTTAAAATTCGTTATTACATTATAACATTGTTATAATTAGCTTTTTGTAAGCCAAAAAATATAAATCGACACAAGACGTTCCTACAAGAAGAGGGGTAATATGCGTCTAAACAAAATTTCATTAAAACAGGCTGTGGCAATGCTTGCCGCCACCTGCACGCTAGGCACGTGCTGCATCGCCGGCTCAGTCGCCTGGGCTGAAGATGGTCAAAATAAGGTTAACACAGCTAATATTGACACTACCAAAAATAATCAAACTTCCATCACCATTCACAAGTACGAAGGACCTGAAACATCTACTCGCTCTAACGGTAATAAGATGTCTATTACAAACAATAAGCCGGTTAAGGATGTTGTGTTTACCATTTGGCGATTGAAAAAGGCTGGTAGTCCTGCAGAAGAAATTGATCTTTCTACGGCTGCTGGCTGGACGAAGATTAAAGACCTCGACAAGTTGGTTGGAACTGCAGAATCTGGCAAGAAAGTTGCTTCCGAGTTTGTGAATGGTCAAAACCCAGAGTTCGTAAAGTATACAGATGCTGGTACTGGCGTTGATAAAGCTTCTGGAGCTACATGCACCACTGACGACAATGGATCATGTACAGTCGGCACCCTCCCAATGGGCTTGTACTACGTTGAGGAAACGGATATTTCCAACGCCAAGACGTGCGAAACAAGTGGCACTAAAACCACCTGCACGCCGGTGTCTGTTAAGAATCCGGTAGCTCCGTTCTTTGTAACAACTCCACTTCCAGATTCGAATACTATTAGCGCCGAAAAGTCTTGGATTTACGAAGTGAACGTGTATCCAAAGAACGACGTGAGTAAGAACCGTCCAAGGAAGGAAGTTGAGGAGCTGAGTCGTAAAGATTTTGTTCCAGGTGACGGCGATGGTCACACCACTATTACGTGGAAGATTTCCGTGCCTATTTCCGCTCCAAAGGATGGAAAAAAGTATGAGAAGATTGGCTTTGTGGATAAGCTTACAAATGGCTTAGCTTACGAAAGTATTAAGAGCGCAAGAATCGTGACTCTTGATGAAGATGGTAAGAAGGTTGCTAACACTAGTGATGTAGAGCTTAAGGGTACAACCAACTATTACACGGTTGACTCCACTACTACTACCGATGTAGTCAAGTTCACTTTGACGGACACTGGTACTGATAACGGCCTTAGCAAGGCTCTTGCTGCTTACAACACAGTTAAGAGTGAAACAAATAAAACCGCAACGCTTATTGTTGAGCTGGTTACAAAGTTCAAGACTGGCACTACTGTTCAAGATTTCGCTAACGTAGCTAACACGTTCGTTGACGACAACAAGACCGGCAGCGGTGACGACACTAAAAATCCATGTAAACCTGGCGATACGACTCCTCCATGCGGTGACGATAACAAGCCTAACGATACTGCTTACTTCGGCACCCTTACTGTTAACAAGTTCGTTGAGCAAACGGATAATGCTAAGACTAAGCTGCCTTTGAACAACGCAAAGTTCAAGGTGTTCGAAATCACTGGAACTAAGACGAGTGGCACTACAACATCAGCGTACGCAGCTAATGAAATCAAGAGTGTAGACATTTCCAGAAGTGGCGAGAATAAGAACTATACCTTTAAGGGTGAGAAGCCTCAAACTGGTGATGCTCCAACAATAACCAGCTCTGCTGTTTCTACTGGATTGGAAACCAAGGATAAGACTGTAACTGAAAATCAGGCGCAGAAGACACTCCACGGTACTGATTCTATAGACTTGTTCGTTTACAAGAAGAGCGAAGAAGCAAAGGGAACTACCAAGGTTTACTGTGCAGTGGAAACTGAAGCTCCTACGGGCTACTTGCTCGACACTACTCCTTACTGCTTGGCCTTGAAAGCTAATTCCGCAACAGATTCAGCAACGAATAACAAGTTGGACGTGCCTAACAAGAAGGCCACTGGCTTGGATAAAATCCTCAGCGCGCTGCCTATGACCGGTGCTCGCGGCTTGGTGATTTTGACGCTTTGCGGCATTGTTGGCATCGCTAGCACGTTCTTCTACATTGTGATGAAGCGTCGCAAGGAGCAAGAACAGGAGTAAAACTTAATCGGCTGGCTGAGTGACTTAGTTGGCTGAGTGGCTTGAACAATTGTTCGGCTGATTTGCTCTGCCGGTTGCGCAGTTTGGTTTCGACCAAGCTGCGCAGCTGTTTTGAGCGGCTCAATGCGCTCAAGCAGGTCGTCGCGCAAACGCCGGAGAATCTCCCGGGAATGTTCCAGAAGCTTTGCAGTTGTGCTTTGCAAACGGTGTTCATGTAGCTTTGCAGTAATGCTCTGCGGACGGCGACTATTTGTTGCTTAGAGAACACTGGCATTCGCGCTGATGCACACACCACACCAAACACTCTTCCTGCTACACCAAAAAAATGGTGGGTGGATTTACGCGTGAGGGGTGGGTGTTGCTTGCGAGGTACAAATATTCGTGAGGTGAGATTTGAGATTTTTCGCACTGAGCGCGGCGAACGTCAGAGCCGCAGGCTGCTGATTCGCCAAGCGAAGAAGAAAAATCGAAAAATCTCTGCGATTGAATGAGGTTATTAAAGATTAAGCACGCAGAGTTTGGGGGATTTCTCTACGAGTACTAAAAGAGGACTGCGCATTGACTTGCCGGAGCGCTTAAAGCGTAGCGCGCGTAGGCACTTCAATGCGGAAACTCGCTTAAGTTGGAAGTCCAGTGGACTTCCAACGCGAGTTTCGCAAGCGAGCGTAATAAAACGCGAGCGTATCGTTAAGAACGTTTAAAAATAGAGCGACGAAGGAACGCTCACGCGCAAAGCGCGTTCGCTGCTGAGCTTGCGTTGAAAGCACACCGTGCTTTCAACTTGAGCAAGCTCACGCTCCGAGTTGCTTTCGCGCGCGCAATACTGCGCGAAAGCAGGTCGTCGCGCACGCGAGGAGAGAAATCCCCCGAAACTCGCGCCACACCAAACGAAAACCCGCGCCACGAGTTGCTTTCGTGTGCGAGCGCTTTCATGAGGATTTACTAACATGTTTAGGTTTTTTGAGAGTCGCATTGTTGCGGTTAAGCCAGATCAACGCGATTATCGTGATGAACACGGTCATCGTGACACTCAAGCCTATCCAAACGCAGGCGACACCAAACCTCAAACAACCAAAACAACCAAAACAACCAAAACAACCAAAACAACCAAAAAAACCAAAACTAAAACCAAAAACAGCACTTCCAACACCTCCAAAAAGTGGCACTTCTCCAAGTCCTGCATAGTCCCGGCTTTGCTGCTGCTTGCGTCGTTTGCGTCGCTGATTTATCCGCATGCCGCCATGTGGCTGAGCCAGTATCACATGTCGGAGGTTGCGGCCGAGTACGCGAAGCTTATTACGCACGCGGTTCCGGCGCCGCACGAGCAGCTGGCGCGCGCTCGCGAGTACAATCAGAAGCTTTCGTCGGGCGCTATTTACGAGGCGAATACGAATATTCCGACTTCGCATGGCGAAACTTCGGATGCCAGCCAGGATTACTGGGAGCAGCTGAAAGTGAACGACGACGGCTTGATGGCGCGCTTGCGAATCAAGAAAATCGACCTTGATTTGCCTGTGTACCACGGCACGGAAGATGCCACGTTGCTTAAGGGTCTCGGCCATTTGCGCGGCACGTCGCTTCCGGTTGGCGGCAAGGGCACGCGCTCGGTTATAACCGGCCACCGCGGCCTTGCGAGTGCGGAAATGTTCACGCGCCTGGACGAAATCGTTAAGGGCGACACCTTTACGATTGAGGTTTTCGACGAGATTCTTACCTACAAGGTAGTCGACAAAATCGTTGTGAACCCGGACGAGACGAAGAAGATTGCGGCAGTGCCTGGCAAGGATTTGGTGACGCTGATTACTTGCACGCCGCTCGGCATTAACACGCAGCGCATTTTGGTGACTGGCGAGCGAGTTGTGCCAACGCCTGCGGCGGATAAGTCACTTCGCGGCAAGAAGCCGGATGTGCCGCGATTCCCGTGGTGGGTTTTGGGCTGCCTCGGCAGCCTGTGCGTGGTGGGCGGCTACATTTGGTGGGCCGGCCTGCCAATTAAGAAGAAAAAGAAGGAAGACGAAGAGGATAGCGAGAAAGATAAGAAGGAAGATAGCGCGAAAGATAGGGAAGAAGATAGCAGAGAAGATAGCAGAGAAGACAGCAGGGAAGACAGCGATAAAGACAGCAGGGAAGACAGCGATAAAGACAGCAGAGAAGACAGCGCTGTAAGTAACGCAATTAGTAGCACAGATCTTGAGCGCGAGGAAGCTAGGGCGATTGCGAATCGGCCAAAAAAGCGACCGAAGGTCAAAAAGTCTAGCTTGCGTAAGAAGCGCAAACATGGAGATCGCGGCGATAAAACGCTCGATTGGCTTATAGACATTCTTGGTTTATGAGTGTCATTTAAAACTTAACAACTAAAACTTAACAACTAAAACTTAATAACAAACTTGCGTTGCTGTGAGGCGACGCAAAGCAGTGTAAAACAATGCAAAACAGGTGGAAACAATGAAGAGTATTTGGACGATTACGCTAAACGTTCTGGTTCGCATAGGCCGATTGACCCAGTGCGCCGCTCGTGCGGCTAAGCGTGCGGCTCAGCATATGTATAGTGCGACTAAGCGTGCGTCGGTTCGTGTGCATAGTGCATCGGATTGTGCGCATAGTGCGTCGGTTCGTGCGCATCGCGCGTCCGGCAGCGCTTTCGCTAGCGCGCTTAAGACAGTGCTGGTTTGTGCTCTTTCGGTGGCTATGTTGCTGCCTGTTTGCTTGAGTGCCGAAACCGCGGTTGCGGTGGAGAATGCTAATTCATCTTCTGAGACTTCCGCTAAGCCTGCTGAAAAGCCTGCTGAAAAGCCTGACGCAACTTCTTCTGAAAAGCCTTCTGAAAAGCCTGCTGAAAAGTCTGCTGCAAATACTTCCGCAAATCCAGATTCTCATTCTGGTTCTAAGCCGGTTTCTAATTCCGCCGATTCTGCCGCCTCTGCTAATTCCGTCGATTCTGTCTCCGAATCATCTCAATCCGCCTCCTCTTCCTCCTCCGACCTTTCCTCATTCCAAAGTTTCGGAAACAATAACGTATTCATGGACGAAAGCAGCCCGTTAGCGCGAGCCTTAAGATCGCTTAAAAGCCGCGGTTCGTCACCTCTTGCGCGCGATGCCAAAGAAGCCCAAGCCAAAGCACAAAACCGCGACGCAAATAATTATTCAGCTCGTGATTCTTACGAAGTGTATCGCCCTGGATGCAACAAGGATTACGCTTTAGGCGCATGCATTACTACTGACGGCGACGGCGCTGGTTTGCGCGCCACGAACGGCCACGATTTGGACGTTAATAGTCTTGGATACAACTTGGAATCTGGTGACCCATTTATTGGCGCAGCAACGAGACCTCGCGGCCACTACGAGAACGGTCCTGTGCCTGAAGATCCTTCCGGCACGGATCATTACGGCGCAACTTACTTCACTCCATACCCTAAGGGCACTTTTATTATGGGCCGCTTCCGCAACATGGCCTTTAACCATAAGGGTTCCGGCGTCGACCGAATGAACTTGCCTATTGACGACACTTCAGACTTCGTGTTTGTAAAGCGCACTCCTAAGCTTTCCGGCGGCGGTTTCGTGTGGGATGTTATTTTTAACGCTGGCGGCCGTACTCAAGGCGCTGGTGCTGCTCTTGATTACTTTACGATTCCAAAAGGTCAGATCCTAGACAAGGGTAGCGAAGGCGGAAGGCAGTATATTCAGCGTGTTCTTTACAGCGGCAGGGAAGCTACTGCTTTGTATAAAAAGAATCAAGGCAACAAGAATCCTCCTCGCGAAACCTGCTCATTCTCGTGGGATAATCCTAACGGTTTGTGCAGTATTAAAACTGACGGTAACGATTTTGATACTGGAGACGACTTAGTCGCAGCTTGGACTAAGATGCGCGGCGACGACGACAGTAAGAATGGCAATTATTCTAGGCTCCTTCCGAATGCTGTAACAACTACGGATTTGAGTAGTACTGAAGCTATTGGTTGGTGCCGTGATGGTCAAGGTTTGGACTGCATTAAGTCCAGTAGCTATGGTGCTTTGGATGAAGGCGATCTTAGAGTCGTTCCTAAAGTTGAAGGAAGCTATAGCAGAGGCTATAGCCCTGCTTATGTTGCTCTTGTGCAAAATCTTTATCAATCTATAAAAGGTGACACGCAGCGCGTATTTAGTTTTGTGAACAAAATTAAGTCTGGCGAGATTGCTTATACGTATAAGATTCACTTCACTACTACAACTTCTACGAATAAAAACGACTCATATTGCACTGCTAACAAGGGCGATGGCACGGGTTGCGAAAACTTTTCATTCTTCTACGCTGCGGGATCTTACTACGGTAAGAGAAAGAGCAAAGGTTTTTATGGTGATACTGACCCGTTTGGTGTTACTAAAGCCAGTAAATACTCCATGACTAATTTTGGACGTGACGCTAACCTTTACATGTACACTATCATGCATCAGCAGTGGTATGGTGCGCCGCGAATTATGGATATTCAGGCTCCTAGATACCACTTCCTTAAGGGTACTGGCTTGGGTCCTTACAACAGTGACAGCGGTAATTATCTTGAGCACAGGCATATTTCATTCTCTAGTGTGTTACTTGGAGTAGTAAATAAGCCTTTGGGATACTCAAGTCTTATGAACGAGAACCAAGATATACGCTTATTGCCTGATTATTATTCCCCGAATAACGGCTATGCTCGAGGCAATCAGTGGTTCCGTAATCCTGGTATGAACGACCATAATACGAAGGATTCAACGCCTGGTAGACACAAACTTGAGCTTAGATATAACGATAGAACGTACCACATGAGCGAAACTCAGGATTTGTGGTATAGGATTATTACGCAAGCGGACGTGTTTAAGCCTTTGCAAACTGAGGAATATGACGAGAATAACGAGACTCCTAAGTATTATTCCTACGATCAGCCGCTTCCTAATCCTCTTATTATTGATAAGAATGATAATAATGCTGGGTTTGTGAATTTTGTTGGTAAACGTTCCGACTTGTATAAGCAGGTAATGGCTTTTGATCCTAACTTGTTCCCGCCTGTTAATAAGACTGATTATGGTTCAAGAAATAGGTATGGTTCCATAAGGCAGAAGAAGGGCGCTAAGGCAAACGATTATCCGCTTGATGAGAGTTATTTGACTAATGATCCGGATGGAGATTCTAATACTCCTCTTAAGAATCTTGCTGTTTATAAAGCTGAGTGGACGAATAAGTGGGGTGATGAGCCTCGCTCGAATACTCTTAAAGATGCTGATTTAAGCGTTGCTGCTAAAGTGCCTATTGTCAGCGTTGTAAATCCTTGCGGACATTCTAAGATTCTTGACGAATACAAGGATAAAATTAACGGTCAATCTAGGTCTTCTATTCAATTTAGATCCGTAGATAGCGACGATAATTCCGCTGTGAATGACGATCGTGCAGCTATTGGTGAGGATCGTGAAGACAGCATGCCTGAATGCTGGCCTAAAGCGCAAAATGCTACTAAGCGTAATGTTTGGTTTGTAAGTAACGCTCCTGAGAAGGGTGATGACGGTAAGGAGTTGAAGCCTGGAGATCCTGTAAAGCAAGACTTGCATGACAAAGTCTTGGCTAAAATCAAGCGTGTTTACAGAACTTGGATGCGCAACAAGTATAGTGCTCAGTTGCAGGATGGCAAGGAACCTAAAGTTTTGCCAAATTACGTGTTTGTAAAGTACGTAAAGATTACGTTCTGGGATAATTCGACTACTGTTATACCTGTTGTATTCCCGTATGTTGATTACGAGAAGCCAACCTTGGATGTAAAAGTGAGCGTAAATAACGGAAATCCTATTGACGTTCCAGCTGATGGTTTGAAGATTCCTGTTAATAGCAAAATTAAGTTCTGGGTTAAGGGTCATGACGATAAGAGGATTTTGCTTGGCGTGAAGCCGAAGGAAGCTACCGAATACTTTACTAACAATAAAAATAAGAGATTCTTTGATAATAAAAAAGTCGTTGTGCGCAATGATTTCGATATGATTAAGACTAATCGTGATAAGAAGAATAATTGTGATACCAGCGGTTGCGGCGATTTTACTACAATAAGCTACAATCAGTTCATTCATAAAAATGGTGAATCTGATAGTAAGACGGATCAAGTTGGATGGGTTATTAACAGCGATAATTCTAAAGATGAGGGTTCTCCTACAGTATTAGTTGGCGATCAGAATAGAAATCGCGGTGTGCATGATTTGATATTCCACGGTTGGGATGCTGCAGGTAATTCCGTAATAAAGAAACTTAGGCTGATTATTGTATCTCCTGGTTACGGTTTGCCGAACGTTTGGTGGGATAAGAAGCCGAATGGGCATTATGTTGGGCGCGTGAATCCTTGGGATGAAGATAAGCGCGTGCGCTCGATTATGGTACGCATTTGGGCGCGTGGTCAGAAAAAGCCTGGCAATGAGCACAACTACGATAAGATTTGCCCAAAGGATGGCAGCTGCTACGGCATTGTTATTCAGCGAGACGGTAATAAGAAGACTGATCTTTGGCATCAGGTTAATACTTATAACCACAATAATGATGCTGCAAGCCCGGATGGGTCTAGAGCTGCAGGGGATAGGTCTGCTGAGGATAGGGCTGCTGAGGATAAAGCTGCTTCGGAGGACAGAGATGCTGCTGACGATAAATCGGCTGACGGTAAGTCGGCTGATGGCAAGGCAGCTGATGGCAAGGCGAAAGTTGACGGCAAGGATAAAGATAAATCTAAAGCTGATAAATCTAAAGCTGGCGACAAAGCGAAAGCTGGCGACAAGGCTAAAGCTGATAACGAAAAGACTGAAAATGCCAAACATGGGGAGAAGTCTACCCAAAATCAGCAAAAGCTGAAGGAGCAGCAGCCGCAAAAGCAGCAAAATCAGCAAAAGCAAGAAAATAAGCAACAGCAAAATCAGCCGCAAAAGCAAGATAAGAAGCAGGAACAGCAGATTCCGCAGAATCAAGCTAATAACAAGCTTGCTTCTTTGAAGATTTCTAAAGCAACGAAGAAGAACGCAAAAAAGAATTCTAAGAAGAAGAACGCTAAGAAGCGCAATGTTCCTGGAAGGAGCGGTAAAGTAAGATTTGCCGTTCTTAAGGAAAACGAAAACAAGAGCACTGATAGCAAGCTTGAAAATAAGCAGAGTGCTGATCAGAAGACCAATCAGAAGCCAAGCGAAAACGCTGCAAATTCTGAAAAAGCTGCAAATTCTGAAACCAAGAACGTTCCAAATAAGAACGATACAAATAAGAATGTTCCAAATAATGGCAACGAAAAGCAGAACAAAGCAGGCGATACTAACGCGTCTACGGGAGTAAATAAAGACGTTAGGAAACGTTCGAAGCGAAGCACTCAAAACAAGGATGGCAAGAACGGTAATACTGGCAAAGACAGCGAAACTAGCAAAGACCGCGAAGACAAGGCTAAAGAAGACGCTGAAAAACAGGATCGAGATGCTGAAGACGAAGATCGTTCTACTGCGAAAAGTAACGATGATTGGCGTAAAGAATTTAGTAAGCGCATTATTACAGCAAATCTTGGAGATCATATCAAGGGTTGCACTACTAACGGCGACGATAAGTGCGAAATCACTTTTGATCCTGTAACTGGAAATATTACGATTCCGGAATACTTTGCGGAAATTGGTTCCAGAATTTACGTAGACGTTTACTCTGTGCCAGAAAATAATCCAGATGAGCGTCAACATAAACTTTGGAAGCTTATGGATCCAGGAAATATGCAGGATTACGAAGAGTCCGATCCGCTTCCGCTCGATATTGCGTGGCCAAACGGCTTAGTGCAAGTGAACCCACTTGAGCTTAATAATAACGAAATCGTGGCAATGCTTTCTTGGATGAGGCACGATAAGCGAAACGAGCGAATCTTTGGCTACCGCAAGGAAGAAATTGGCGTTAAGGGCGAAAATAAGTACGATACTTACGACCAGTACGACAATGGTTTTAATCCTGCAAAAACTACAGCAAAGTATGCTTATGGTGAAGATAAGCCTAAATACTCATGCGCGTCGAAGACGAATCAGCAGTGGAAGCTGTGCTTAGGTGGTGTTACTGGTTTACACAATATAGGCTCAGAAGAAAATCTTAGCGAAAAGAAGTATGCTGAAAAGAAGCTTGTTTTCAATAAATTGGAAGCTGATGACGAGACTATTCTTAACCCGATTGAGCATAAGGTAACGCGCTTCGTTGATATGCGCAAGGACTATACGTGGGGATTAGTAGATAACAACAAGAAGAGTGTTGACGGGCGAAACGATCCTGGATTTGACGGGCCGCAAAATGGCTTGCATGGAAATCAGAAGTATGGCACGCAATACTTTGTGTACAAGTGGAACATAAACTCATACCGCAAGGGCGGCAATGGTAAGCCGTTAAACCTTCAGGATGTGCTAAAGCTTATAAAAGGTACGCCTAGTATCAATACGAAAGATGAAAATAGTCCGCAGCCTTCTCTAACTCCTATGAGCGCGGCGGATAATAAGCAATTTGATGCGTGGAATGGTTTGTATCCTATGCGCGGTGATGGATCATATGGTTTTGCTATTAAAGACAATATTTGTAGTTCCTCTATGCGCGGTTCTGCTGTTGCAGGTAAATGCCAGTGGCGAAATAAGCTTAATTTGGTGAAGCATACGCCTAAAGAATTTATTATGGATCGTTCTTCATTCTCTTACGACGCTTCCGTAAATATGAAGAACGGAAGTGAAGTACATATTACAGATAGGCTTGTTGAAAATAAGAATAGCCAACATGCTGATGAAGATAAGTATGTTAGTGAATATGCTATTCACAAGGACTTCCTTATGCCTGGCGGTGAAGATCTGAACGGTCAAGCAGACGGCGAAAATATTGGCGACGTTATAACTAAGAATATTGATGTCGACACTATGAACGACTACGACGCGTACGGTGAGGGTGCTTCAACGCCTGAGGGATACGCAAATAACAGGCCTTTCATGCATGCGCAACTTTATGTGAATAATGGTCAGGTTACGAACGATCTTCTGCTTCGCGATCCTGGTAAGACGCCGGATAACACAACGAACGTAATAAACGTGTGGTTTATGCCGGTTGATAATGAGAAGCCGACGATTAGTGCGAAGAAGTATGGTTCAAATGGCGCTCCATGGGATATCCATGGTGACTGCTTGCCTAAAAATGGCGGTGATGTCCACAATTGCCAAATTCGTCGCAATAACAAAGGTAATGATGATGTAAATGATTACGTTTACTTGGATGATACGCGATACTCTTTAGGTGGAACAAGTAAATTACCTTGGTATGCTGCTGATCAAGCAACTATGATGTTACCTTATGCGTTGAAGTTAGACGATGATTTCAATGCGTATACTAATGGTTTAAATACTAATAGTGAGGGTTATCAAAGCGATGGCACATCTAGTAAGATTCTTCAGGATAATTTGCAAATAGATATTGTTGCAGATGGTGTTAAGGATAGTAATGGGAATGCGTTGAATCCAAGTGTACGATTCGTTCGTAATGGTGTGATAAATAGGCATTTGCTTAGAAGGTTTGTTGAAAAATACAGAAGTACGGATTTGCAAAATCCAAGTACGGATAAGCAAACTGTATTTAAAATGTATGCTAAAACTACCGATAGTGATGGCAAAGAAAGTGCCGAAACCTCTGTTGGATGCTTCAAGGCGACGTGGACAGATGTGGTAAAGCCATCCGTTGTTGCATATGATGGTGAAACAGATGAGGTTGCAAAAGAAGATAAATGGTTTAATAACAGCAAGACAGACCGCGACTATAAGGTTGTAGTTACAGCAGGTTTTGGTGCGCACAGAATGGTAGTTTACTATCACCCTGCTTCGGAGCTTGAGAAAGATAAAATTGCAACTTTTAAAGCTGCCGCTAATAGAGGATTTGATGGAATTGCTGGAAGATCTAGCGTAGATGGAAATAAATCTGACGTAGAAAACAGCATTGGCAAAACAATTTCCATCTGCTGGGTAGAACACGGATTGATGGGAAGAAAAAGTAAGTGGGAAGTTTGCCCTGGTACTTCCAAGCCGGACGAAGTGAAGCTTGAAAATGTTAGCACTGCCAAAGGATTGAAAGGTGTTCTAACATTCCCTAGCGGTTTCTTAGCTCCAGGAAGCGTGGTTCGAGCGCGTGATCGCAAGGATGTTGGCCCATGGAGTAGTATGCCTGGTGTTAGAAGCCCTGAAGATCTTGCTGATGACTCAGGTAATAGAGACGGAAACAAGACTGCAAGAAGTAGCGAAAGTGGCGGAAACGGCGGAAGCCGTGGAAGTGCGCGTGCTGCAAAAGATAAAAACTCTTACAGAGACGACGCTAGTTCAGAAGATACTCTTGACGTGCTGCCAATGGCTTACGCAAAAGAAAAGCCTAGCGAAGTATGCCGTCCGGATTACTGGACTGCAGGCAATTGGGAAGGTCAACTTAAGCCGTCTGACTGCGTGTACTTCGACGTTACGATGAAGCGTCAAATAGTGCAAGTACACCCAATGTTGCTAAGTGGTCATGAGGAGCGCGCAATACGAATGGATTTGCGTAGCGAAAACAACTTTGCAAACGAACCAAAGAAGGGAATTTGGCTTCCAAACGATAGCGAAATCGTTACGAATGAGGATCCAAGGCTTGGACCTGGTAGAACTATGGTGACGTTCAGGCAGTATGACTATGACAGCGAGTTTATGACGTATCATAATGGTGAGAATAAGCCTTTTGGTGTGCCTGACTATGGTGATCGCAAATCACAAGTAGGAAATAAGCAAGACGTTGCTGTTCTGACTCGAGGCTGGAGAAGCCGCGTGCTCGTGCCAAATCCGCAAAAAAATAAGATTACGCGATTTGTGCGATTGCGTGCGCCTGAAAACGTCGATAGCGAGAATGGTGGTGATAGTAAGGGTGCTGCAGACTACTTAGCTGATGCGCCTACTAGCTTCAAAGAAACTGAGGATAATAGTAAAGCTCTGCGCGTAAAGGATCGTCCGTATGATCCAGGATTCATTCTTTCGCAAGATAAGAAGTCTCTTCTGTATCTGTACAATGCTTCAACTAAGCGCAACTTTACGCTTAATGATTTGCAATCTGCGTTGAAGCTTAAGCGTAATGGTACTTTGCACCCAGCAAACGAGTGTGGAAAGTATGTTGATGGAAGTGACTGGGACTTTGCTGATTGCCAGCCATCTTTGCTGCCGGAAGTAAGAGGTAGCGATAAGGTTGATGGTGAGCATAACCAAAACGGCTTCAGCTTTGATGGGAATACGCACTTATATACGTATGATCCATCTGAAGACCACAGGTCTGGTGCTAACGGCGCTAGTAACGACAATGGTGGCTCTGCTGCTGCAGAAACTTGGTACGTAAACGTCATAGATATGATTTCAAAGGGCGGTACCGGCGGTGGATATCAGATTCCTAATAGCTCTGGCGTGACGTCTGAGAGTAGCAATACTGGTCTTGCGCTTACTGGCTTCGCTGGTGTTGGCCCATGGGGTAGGTCTGGCGCGATTGATAAGAACTTAATCAATCATAAGATTTTCGAAAATCCAGATAATCGTTTGTCGGTTATTATGACATATGGCGATAGCTGGGTTGGAAATACTCATAGCACGCGAGGTAAAGCTGGCGGCTGGGATAACGATGCCAACTACGAATTCGTAATGCCGGTGTACTTGATTCCTGTAGATAACGAGAAGCCAACTGTTGCTGCAACTGCAGGATCGCTTCTAAGCGGCCACACGGATGCTAATAATCCTTACGTTGTAACGATGGAGGAGAAGGACTACGATAAGCTCACGGTTAAGGGTAATCCTGTGAAATACGAGAACGGAAAAGTTTCGAAGTCGGAAAGCAAGGAGAGTGGAAAGACTCTGTTTGCGGATGTTCACGACGATTACGATAGTTTCGGTGATCTCAGCAACCTTAGCTTGGTTGCATGCAAAGTAAGTAAGCTTGGCAAAACTGAATTTGACACTTGCAAGCCGATAATGGGCAATAATGGCTCCGTAAATACTGCGGCGTTTAAGCAGCTCAAAACTGACGGTAACGGAGTTGAGTACGCTTTGTACGGACGTGCAAAAGATAAGTCTGACAATGAGAGCGACGGCTTTGGTGATAACAATAACGTAGGTCGCTTAGTCGGATACTTCAGCTTCGGATACTTGGTGCGTCCGGTTGCGCTGCCTTACAGCGGCGGTCAGGCTGCAATATGGTTCAGCTTCATGTTCGGCGTGCTGTTGGCGCTGTTCTTGGCCTCCGGCGCATTCGGTAGGCGCGGATGGCTCAGCTCGGTGCTTAGCGGCAACGGATTTGGCTCGCTTACAGACAGCAAGCACTGCGACGCTTCGGCTGAAGCGCTTCGAAGCGGCAAGCTGTTCAAGTTCAAGTTCAAGCTCAAGTGGCTTCGGCTGTGATGCGTAAAGTGCGCGCAAATGTGGACTTGGAGCGTGTGTAAGTACACAAATGCGCGCATGTTTCACCGAAAATGTGGACTTATAGCATGCGTAAGTACACAAATGCGCGCATGTTTCACCGGAAATGTGGACTTAGAGCGTGTGTAAGTCCACAAATGCGCGCATGTTTCCCCGAAAATGTGGACTTAGAGCGTGTGTAAGTCCACAAATGCGTGTGTCTACGCAATATAATAAAAGTATGACGCTAGTATCAAGTAAGCAGCATACGGAATTGTCTACGCAGCAATCAAATCCAATCATTCCGCGCGTTTTAAGCGTAGCTGGCACAGACCCAACGGGCGGAGCCGGGATTCAGGCGGATCTTAAGTCAATCATGGCGGCAGGCGGCTACGGCATGTGCATACCAACTAATCTGGTTGCGCAAAACACGTGCGAAGTGCGCGAAGTGTTCACGCCGCCGGTCAGCTTTTTCCGCACTCAACTTTCGTGCGTGTACGACGACGTTACAGTTGACGCGCTAAAAATCGGCATGCTTGGTTGCGCGGAATACATTGAGGCTATGCGCGATTGGATGCGTGATAATCCGGTTCCTGTAAGCGTGCTAGATCCGGTGATGATATCGACTTCCGGCAAGCGTTTGCTTGAGGCGAGTGCTGAAAATGCGATGCGCAAGTTTATAAGTTGCGTTGATGTTGTAACGCCAAACGTGCCGGAATTGGCGGCTTTGAGCGAATCGCCAGTTGCGGAAAACTTTGAGGAAGCTTGCAATCAGGCGCGCGAGTTAGCTGCAAAAAATAGCGTTGTTGTAATCGTAAAAGGTGGGCACTTAACCGGCGAAGACGTTGGAAATACTGCGGTTTTTCCGGACGGTGACGCGCGGCACGTGCCAAGCGAACGCGTTGAAACCAGCACAACTCACGGAACCGGCTGCTCGCTTTCTTCTGCGCTCGCTACGAAAATTGGGCTTGCTTTGCGCGAGGGGAAGAGTTTAAGCGATCACGATACTGTGATGCGCGCGCTTGAATGGTCAACGGCGTGGCTTCGCGAGGCGATTGCTGCCGGAAGCGTGTTGCACGTTGGGCGCGTAGGCGAGCGCGGCCACGGACCTGTAAACCACTCCGTGCGCATCCTTCAGCAAACTAAGTAATATTGGCGTGCTGTGATTTAGCGCGCGTTTGTGGACTTGGGTGGGGTGTAAGTCCACAAAAACGCGCATGTTTCCCCGTAAATGTGGACTTGGGTGGGGTGTAAGTCCACAAAAACGCGCATGTTTCCCCGTAAATGTGGACTTGGGTGGGGTGTAAGTCCACAAATGCGCGCATGTTTCCCCGAAAATGTGGACTTGGAGAGGCCGCAAGTCCACAAATGCGCTCGCACTACAAGTGCTCGATGCTTACTCAGTAATCACGCGCTTAAGCTCGCGCGCAACTTTCCCAGCATCCTCAGCGCACATAAGCGCCGACACAGTGCAAACTCCGTCAAGCTCAAGGCCGCGAATAGGGAACACTGTATTCTCGTGAATTCCGCCAATTGCCAACGTTTTTACGCCCATAGAGTGCGCAACTTTCGCAACTTCGTTCACTCCGTCAACTCCCAGCGGCGGCACGTCGTGCGCTTTCGTATGCGTTTCAAAAGCGGCACCGATGCCAATCACATCCGGCAGCGGAACGTCGTTTTCTTTGCACTCGCGGTAAGCTTTCTCCATCAAATCCGGGCGCGCGCAAGAAAGTCCAACCATCCACTCAGCCGGCATCGCCTTTCGCGCCTCAACAAACGGCGTATCCTTCTGTCCAACGTGCAAGTTGAAACCAAGCTGAGCCGCGCAATCAACATGATCGTCAATAAACACAGGCACATCGCCGTGGCCGGAATCAATAAGCGCGTGACGCAGCTTCTTCGCTTTGGCCGAAATCTCCGCGTCGTCGGAATACTTATCGCGCAATTGCACAACCGTAACTCCGCCTTCAATCGCCTCCACAGCCACTTCTTCTTCCGGGCGATTTCCCATTCGCGGATCCGTTACCAAATACAGCGTCCAATCCACAGGCTCCACCGTAAACTCAATATTCGTCAAACTAAACATGTCGTTTACGCTAAGAGTTGAAAGCGCGTCCATCCACAGCGTGCGGAATGTGCCGGGAGCTGTGGTTTGGCGAGCTGCCCAAGTTCCAGCGGCGGCTGCATGCACGTGCGCTGCGACGGTTGCAGCGAGCGGACGCTCCGGATTCGCGCCAACGTACGCTGCAACTATCGCGCCCAAAGCGCAACCGGTTCCGACTACCTTGGTCATAGCTTTGTGGCCGCCGGTTACGCGAGCTAAGCATCCGTGGCCGTAAATCGCGTCTTTTTCGCCGGAAATTGCCACTACAGATCCGTATTTTTTAGCTAATTCGCGAGCAGCTTGAAGCGCGTCGTTTACGTTATCGTGAGAATCTACGCCTTTTCCGTTGCTTTCTTTGCCTGCAAGCGCCATGATTTCGGAAGCGTTTGCGCGAATTACGGTAGGGTGGTGCTTAATAATTTCGTGTATGAAGCGCGCTCGAGGTGCGAGTGCTGGCACGCCGATTCCAACTGGGTCAAGCACCCACGGGGTATCGGCTTTTTCGCATCCTTCAACGGCGGCGCGCATGTACTCGGAAGTTTCAGGCTGATGGAACGTGCCGACGTTGATGAGCACGCCGGCGGCGATTTGCGCGAGTGCGTGCGCTTCTTCCGGGTCGGTTACCATAATTGGCGATGCACCGGCGGCGAGGAGCGCGTTGGCTGTGATGTCTTGCACGATTACGTTCGTAATGCAATGGGTGAGTGGTTGCTGCGTGCGCACGCGTTCGATGCATTGGCGCACGTCGTTTAGGAACATGCGGCGGCGCGCGCGTGCGGAGAAGCATGTGTCGATTTGCGTTGTTGCGTTTGTTGCGTTTGTGCAGTATTCGTTTGTGCAGTATTCGTTTGCTTCGTTGCGATTAGTTGTTTTTGCACTGCTGTCTGTTGTCATAATGTTTCCCTTCGCTAGCATTATCTAGATCAGGTCCTTACGGATTTAATCTCAGCGCCGTCCGCGATTTTGCGGCGATTGCGCACTCCGAACCATCCTTCGACTATATCTTTTGTTCGTGACTTACTTGCTTGTGCTGGTTACGTGCGTGCTACGTTCTAAGCTCGTGCTCCAAACGTGGGTAACTTGTCTCGTGTTTGTAGCGTTGCAGTGGCTTTGCATGTATCTACAAAAATCGCGCCGCATTTTTGCAACTTCTTCTACAGATTTTTGCTTGCGATTATGTAACTATAAGTATGGTAAAGAATAAGAGATTAACATAAGTTACGAAAGTGAGATAACATGGCAAACGATTCCATGCTCGAACAACAAACCACAGCCGCTGCAAATCCGCTCACAGCTCGCGAATACGCGGCGCGCACAGCAATTCGCGCAATCGCCATCGTCGCGTCCGTTTATGGAATGGCCGCTTCGTGGCAAGGCTGGATGACATTCACTTACTTTACGAATCTTTCTAATCTTACGATTTGCGTTGCTTTAGCAGGTTCACTTGCGCTTGATACAGTTGCGTTTATGCGCGCGCGCACTTCCGCAGCTTCCACCGCGCAGTCAGCTTCCACCGCAACCACTTCCACCGCATGGTTCGACTCAAAATCCAACGCTTGGTACATCTTCAAATTCATGATGACAATCGCCATCGCGGTCACTTTCACGCTTTACCTTTGCTTCCTCGCGCCTACAAACAAGCTCGGTTTCGTCGGCGCTTACCTTACTAACGGCTGCAGCAGTCTTTGCGTGCACGCAATCGCCCCGCTTCTTGCAATCGTTGATTTTGTGCTTTTTGATTACCGCTTCCGCTCTTCTCGCGCGCACATTTATTTCGCTACGATTCCGCCTCTTGCTTACGTTGCGTACGCTGCTATGCTTAGCGAGTTTGCGGGTGTGCGTTGGGGTGTTCACGCAATGCGCGCGCCTTACAATTTCCTTAATTATGGCGCTCCTGCCGGCTGGTTTGGTTTCGCGCCGCAAACTTTTAACGCCACTACTTTGGGCGTTGGCGTTGCGTATTTGCTGATTATTTTTACGCTGATTTTTATTGGCGTTGGCCGCGTATTTCTTGCGCTTAAGGATGCTCGTGCGCGCGCAATGTTGAAAGAATAGTGTTGATTATCGCTCCACTATTGTTGCGTTTTTGTGGTTGATTATCGCTCCACTATTGCCTCGTTGCTAGAATTGAGTGTATGAGTGAGCATACTGCATTACAATCGCTATTTGACGGCACTTTACGCAATTCTTCCGGAAACGCGACTTGCGCATTGCTTGTGTATGGTGCGCCAAATACTGGTAAAACGCAGTTTGCTGTGCGCGCCGCGATTGCTGGTTACAAGCGTTGGCCGCATAAAATCACCGCGATGGCTGTTCAAAACCGCACGCTGGCTGCGAATATTGACAATATTATTATTCGCTCTATTGGTGTAAGTGAGCAGTCTAGGCATGTTGGAACATTGGCGTCGCTTGCTTTCCGTATTATTTCCGCAAATTGCAAGTCGCAGAATTTGCCTTCGCCGAAGCTTCTTAACGGTGCTGAGCAGGATGCTCTTCTTCGCAATGTTGTGCGCGCACATATTGAGCATGTTATTCGCGGAGATAATGGCGATTGCGCAGTATGCTCACTTTTTGAAGAGTATTTTGGTACGTCTACTTGGGTTAATCCGTTGACTTGCGCTGGCGAGTTAAATGCTTCCGCCGTTTCCGCCGCTTCCGCCAATTCTTCCAACATTAGCAACGCTTTTATGCATCAATTGCGAGATATGCTTGCGCGCTTAGATGAACTAGGAATTAGCGGTGAACTAGGAATTAGCGGTGAGCTAGGAATTAGCGACGAACCCGGAATTAGCAACAATCCTGCAATTAGCAACAACCTTAAAGAGCAAGATATTCTCAATTCCCTTGATTTAGCTCAGTCTCGCGCTAAAAGTGGCGATATTTTGCAAACAACTGTGCTTGTTAAGCGTCGTCGCGCGCAATGGCGTTTGGTTTTTGCGCTTCGCAATGAGTATAGGAAAATGATTGCCGACGTTTATAAGTCTTCCTTCCGCCTTGACACTTCTAAGCTTTTGGTTGAGGGTGCGAAAGCGGCGCGCGAGTTGGGTGAGCAGAGCGTTGTAAATTCGGAAATTCCGGCTCTTCTTGTGATTGACGATTATCAAGATATTACTTTGGCTGGTTTAAGTTTTGTGGAAACTTTGAGCAGTCTCGGCACGCATTTGGTTTTGCTTGCGAATCCGGATGAGTCCGTGCAGTCGTTTAGGGGAGCGTACCCGGATTACGCTATTTCGGCGGCTTTGAACGTTTTGAATGCGGCTGAGCAAACGCTAGAATATGAGGCTTCTTCGGTTTCTTCCGTTCCTTCCGCTTCTTCCGACTCAACTTTCGAAGCTCGCCCTAATTCTCGCCCTAAAGCTTCCTCAATGCTAGACTTGCTCGCTTCCCGCGTTTCTCTTTCGCTTTCTTCTCAACTGGATTCTTCTATCGCAACTCCTAATCGCCCTTGGAAAATGCCGTCTTTTGCTGGAGCATTTCCGGTACAATCTTTAAATCAGATTAACAATATTCACAATTCTCAAGATTCGCAAAAATATTTACGCATAAACGAAGACGGAACCGTAAATACTGCGCTGTACCGTTCTCAGCGCGAGGAATTGGACGCTGTTATTTGGCAAATGAAGCAATCTCACGTAAATAACAAGCGAAAGTGGAGCGATATGGCGCTTATTGCGCACGATAATTCCACCGTTCGTCTTTTTGGCGAGCAGCTTCGCGCGGACGGCGTTCCTGTGCGATATTCCTTAGTAACTCGCCCTTTAAAAGACGAGCCGTTTGTGCAAGGATTATTTGCGATTATTGAGTTGGCGCAGTTTGCGAATTCTGGTTTTTTGGGAATTGCAGGTAAGCTAAATTCCGGAAGAAGCTTAAAAAATTTGGCTTCGTGGGTGCGTTTGCGAGTGCAAAATATTATGGATAGTCCGCTTGCTTCAATTTCTCAAATGCGCGCTGGTTCCAAAATGCGCGCTGGTTCTTACGCTGAGGATAATTCGGATTCTCCTGCTAAGTTGCACTCGGTTGAGTCGCTAATGCGCTCTATTGCTTCGCTTTCGGCGGTTTTGGATGCTAAGAAAGACGAAGATGATTCTGCTGAAATTAAAAATATTCCTTTGCGAAATCTTATGAATACGTGGTGTGATTTTAGGAATAAGTTGCAAAATGCGTTGCGTTCTAATGCTGATTCTGCGCAAATTTCAGTTGATAATCGCTTTATTGAAGGCGATTTAAGTAGCGATTTAAGTAGCGATTTAAGTAGCGATTTTAGTGAAGATACGCGCTCGCTTTCTTTAGATGCTTGCTATTTGCTTTGTGTTGCATATGTTGCACATTGTGTAGACGCTTCAGACGCTTCAGACAATCCAGACAATCCAGACAATCCAGATGGCCCAGAATCTTCCCAAATTTTACAAATATTGCAAAATATGGCACCTCGAAATCCGAATGTTACTGCTTTCGTAAAAATGTGGAAGAATGTACAAACTTTGGCTTTGCGCTTTAAAAATCACCCTGATTTGCTAAATGCTCAATATGCTCTTGGCGAGGCTTGGAATATTTGTAATGTTGCGGAGCGTTGGCAGCGCGCGGCTTTGCAGCACAATAGCGAAGGCAGACGCGCAAATGATCGCCTTGATGCTGCAATGCGGCTTTTCGATTACGTTTCTTCGTACGCTTCTTCCGAATCTTCTTCGTACGCTTCTGCAGAATTTTCTGCAGCATTTTCTTCCGAATCTTCTGCCGAATTTTCTTCCGAATTTTCGTACAACAATTTTCCTGACGATACTTTTGATCAGGAAAATATTGTAAATATTGCAGATTTTATAGCTCAAGTGCGCGGAATGGAAATTGAGGCGGATTCTTTAGCTAAAGTTGCTCCCGTGCCGGATGCTGTAACTCTTACTACTCCTGCTGGGGCTTTGGGAAAGCATTGGCCGCTTGTGTGGATCCCTACTCTGCAACAGCGCGTGTGGCCAAATCTTGCATCGCGCAGCACAATGTTTGGCGCGGAAAGTTTAGCGAATATTATTTTGGATTCGAAGTTGCGCGCTATGAGTCAAAAGCAATTAGATTCAGATTCGTCATTAAAACCGGCTTCGCAATTAGATTCGGCTTCGCAATCTCCTCTATTTATATCCGCAAATCTTCTTTCTTCTAACGATAAATCTGCTGTTTTTGCAGGCGAGCAGCGCAGCTTTTTGCTTGCAATTACGCGCGCGACTGAAAGTTTGTATATTAGCGCGCAATACAGCGATAGTGCTGTTCCGAGCGATTTTCTTTACTATTATTTGCCTGAGCGCTACTACAATAACGAAAATTCTCGCACGCCTTTTACGGAGATTACAATTCCGTTTGCAGGTTTAGATATGGATGCGCGTGGATTGGTTTGTGCTGCTCGCGCTCAAATTTCGCGTGTTGTTGCCGGAAAGTCGCCTTGCAATAATGCTGATATTCCGAACAGTGCCGATATTCCGAACAGTGCCGATATTTCAAACAGCTCCGAATTTGCGGATGTTATTTATGATTCCGCTAAAGCTTTGCAATTATTGCGTCAGTATGGAGTTGATTGCGCTGATCCGTCGCAGTGGGATTTTATGAACGATGTTGCAAAAGATTCTACGGAGAATACGGCCTCTTCTTCGAAAGATTTTGCTTCTGAGGATGCTTCTTCGAAAGATTTTTCTTCGCGCGCTGATATTTCGGAAGATTCTTCTTGCGTAGTTAGTTTGTCTCCTTCTGCTGTAGATAGTTTGTGGGCATGCCCGGTTTGCGGTCTTTTGAATCGCCAGCTTTCGGGGCCTCAGCCGGGAAGTGCGGCAACGTATTTTGGTACGTTAATTCACGAAACTGCAAGATGGGCGAGCGAAAATCAGCATTACGATATGCCGGAAACCGAAGTTGCAGAAACTGAAGTCGCAGAAACTGAAGTTGCAGAAACCGAAGTTGCAGAAACCGAAGTTGCAGAAACTGAAGTTGCAGAAACCGAATATTCCCCATACTCTGCGCAAGTGCGCCGAATCAACGCAATCGCAAATCTTATGGAAAAGTATTACGCAAGTATTGCTCCGGAACTTGCCGATATTCGAAATAGCAGGGAGCGTTATTCTGCGCTTGCTCGCGAAACGAATATTTCTCGCGCTCTTCACACTATTGCGCAATATTTCGTCACGTCTTACGATCAATCAACTTACGATTTTGACGCAAAAAAGTCAGATGAAGGCGTACTGGAATCTCTTACAAAAAGCGAAAAATCTTTGGAAAGTAGCATAGGCGTATTGCAAGAAGCATATTGCGAGTTTAAAACAAGCGCGCATTTTGGTTTTGAGAATATTGCGATGCTTGTAAATAACGCGCTTAAAGCTTCGAATTTGCAAACTATTAAATTGCATGACGTTTACGAGTTGATGGGCGCTTTAGTTGGCGGTTGGCCGGATGGCGCGAACGAAAATCTCATAGTGCATATTCACGGTCGTATTGATCGCATGGAAAAGCGAAAAAATTCCGACGGTTCTAAAAATATTCGCTTAATTGACTACAAAACTGGAAAAGTTCCGCCTTCTACGGGAGTTTTTAACGATTTACAGTTGGTTTGCTATCAACTTGCTTTACTTTTTGCGGATAAAGATCCGCTTATTTCTGACTTTAATGCGCCAACAATTTCGCGTAGTGTGCTATTCCATGTGGTGAGCAATGATTATCCGGCTCAAGATCATCATGTGGCAGAAAACGTGTATCAGCCGCCGCTTTGCGTTGGTAATGCTTTGAATAATCAGCCGCTTGAAACTCGCGTTGGTTTTAAAACAATGTCGAGATTGATGGATTGTCCAAATCTTGCACAAATTATGAAATCTTGCCCGAGCGGTGTAAGCGAAGAAGCTTGGCAGTCGTTTAGAGCTTTAAGCGAAACTGCAAAATGGTCGCTTACTATGATTTCTCGCGTTTTTTATGCAGCTGCAGCAACGAATTCCTGGCAAATTGTTGCGCGCCCAACTTCGGAGCATTTGAAATATTGCCGTTCAAAACAGGTATGCCCAGCATGCGCAGGCTCTATAGACACTGTATATGAGGTACGCCAATTATGATAGATAAAATCAATAGCAAATCTTTGCGAAAGAATACGGATAGCGCTGAGCAATCTGCAGCAATTCAAGCTCCAGCAAACAAAAACATGATTATTGTGGCAGGAGCCGGAAGTGGCAAAACTTACACAATGACTCGCCGCGTTATTGATCTTATTGATCGAGGAATTGCTCCAGAAAGTATTTTGGGACTTACGTTTACGAATAAAGCTGCGTCGGAATTGCTGGCAAGAGTTGCGCAAGCTGTAAGCCAGCACTCTAGCGAAAGCCAGCACTCTAGCGAAAGCCAGCACTCTAGCGAAAGCCAGCACTCTAGCGAAAGCCAGCCTACTATCGCAACTTCGCAATCGCAAAATATCAATACTTCCAACGCATTTTTAAAACCGGAAGTAATGACTTACGACGCATTCTTCCAGTCAATTGTGCGCCAATACGGTTTGCTAGTTGGATTTGATCAAAATACGCAGCCTTTAAGCGATGCCGGCGCTCGCGAATTAATAAAACCTTTAGTAAATTCTTACGTTACAACGCATCCGGAAGTGCTTTCTTGGTATAGTTTTGACGCGCTTATTGACGACGTTCTTGCGCTTGCTGCAGATATTTCTTGCTCAATGATTGGCGTAAATAGCAAAGGGGAGTCGTTAGATAGCACTTCTAAAGCGGTTTTAGAAATTCAAAAGTGGAATAATGCTTGGATTGAGCATTTGCAAAAAGCGCTTAATTCTGCTGCAAAAACCGAAATTATTGCAAAAAAGCCGAGCGCTATTAAATTGCGTCGCGGAAAAAACGATACAGACGAAAAATATTTTGAAAAATGCGTAAATTACGGAAAAGAATACGTAGAATACCTAAATATTACGCTAAAAAATACGTGTTACGATTCTTGTAATAAATTATTTGAGACTGCTAAAAAGCGCGCAGCTTTGCTTGATTTAGTTTTGGCTTTTGACGCTGCAAAGAAAAGCGCAAATATGGCGCAATTTAGCGATTTTACGATTGCTGCTTATCGTTTGGTTACGAATTTTCCTTCGATTGCGGCGCAATATAGAAGGCAGTACAGTCAAGTTTTGCTTGACGAATATCAAGATACGTCTACTACGCAAGCAATGTTGATTGCAACGCTGTTTCATAACGAAAGTGGAGAAGGCGCTGAAAGTAACTCTTCCAACTCTAATCAGCAAACGCATATTGCTGCAGTTGGCGATCCATTCCAAGCTATTTACTCATTCCGAGGGGCTAGCTCTGGTGCGTTTAGAAAACTTGAGCAAGTGCTTAATATAAAAAGCGAAAGCGAATTTTCGCTTACTCAAACTCGCCGAAATTCTAGGCTTATTTTGCAAGCTGCAAACGCTATTACTAAGCCGTTGCGCGTGCCTGCACTTCGCAAAAGTAGCGCGTTATCTACAGAAGTAGAAGTTAAAAATTTGCAATATCTTGAAAATGCTCCAAACGGCATGTTGGCAGTGCTAAATGCGCCTACGCAATATCAAGAAATTGAAGCAGTTGTGCGATTTGTTAATAAAGTTAAAAATACTGCGTTATGCGAAAAAGACGCTGTTAATTCTGCAAATTCTGGTGCTAATTCTGCAAATTCTGCAAATTCCACTTCAGCTAGAGTTGCAGTGCTATTTCGTAGTAAAACAAATATTGCGTTATACGAAGAAGCGTTGCAAAAAGCAGGTTTGCGCACTTTAACAGTCGGATATTCTGCTCTTCTTGAAAAGCCGGAAGTAAAAGACGTTCTATCTCTTCTTGCTGTGTCAGCTGATCACACGAATACTGCAGCTTTAATGCGACTTCTTGCAACTCCTCGTTTTTCGCTTAATACTGACGATTTAAAAACTATAGCTAATATTGCAACTTCGGAAAATATTGAATACATATTTCGTGCTTTAGTGCAAGCTGGTTTGGCTGATCCTAAAGCGCCTCGCGAAAAGTGGGGGAAGATTGTGCAAGAGCAGCAATCTAAAGGCGAGCAGACGAATAGTATTCACGGTGGAGTTTTTATTGCGGATGTTCTGCTTGAAGCGTACGCGGATCCTAGTATTTCAAATCTTAAAAATACTTTAAGTACTAAAGCTTATGATGCTGTTCTTCGCGTAGGGAAAATTTTGGACGCTGTCGAGCGCGCGCAATCTGCTTCTTTGCATGACATTGTGCGCACAGCTATTGAAAGTCTAAATATTGATATTGATGTGGCTGTTTCAAACGCGCTTATGAACAACAATTCTACTAATGCCACATTGTTGCACGATATGCGCAGCACTTCCGACGCAATATTTACGCTTGCAGATTCGTATTTGCAGGAAATGAGCGATTTTACGCAGCCTACTTTGCGCGGATTTATGGATTGGATTCAAAATATTGACAAAATTGACGATCAGCCTGCGTCGGTTGACGAGCCTGCTGACGTTGTTTTGATGACAATTCACCAATCTAAAGGCTTGGAATGGCCGGCAGTTGCGATTGTGGGGCTTAACGAGGGTGCTTTTCCAAGCAATCAAGGTGACGGCTTGCGCGTAAAGCAAACGCAACAAAATGACGCGTATTTTGAAAGCGCGTACGCAACTCTTGAAATCGCATCGAAAGTGCCTGCGCCGATGAGAGTTGATGCGGATATTCTTCCGCGATTTCCTCACGATGCGGATTTAATCGCAAGTATGAATCCGCAAGAATGCTTAAAAAATATGGAAAGCGTTGAAAAAATTGACGCGGAAATATATGGCTCTCGTGCGCAAGCAATGCTTGATTTGGCTGGAAAATTCTACGAGCACGAATCTGCTCCAGCGGAGGCGATTCCTTTAGAAGCGCGCGAAGTTTACGATGCTGCAATGAAAACAGGCACTTTGCCGCTTTCGCAAGTAGAGGAGCGCGGGCGAGCTTTGCATATTGACGAGCGGCATCTTATGTATGTTGCTTTGACGCGTGCGAAGTTTGCGGCTCTTGTGACTTGTAGCCATACGAATGCTATGGCGGCGGCGGATTCTGGTGATTCGGGTGCTGCTGCTGGTGATTCGGGTGCTGCTGCTGGTGATTCTGCGGCTTCTGCAAATAGTGCGGCGGATAATAGCGCATCTTCTCGCGC
This sequence comes from Gardnerella sp. CCPDSM, assembly GCF_056754715.1. Lineage (NCBI taxonomy): Bacteria > Bacillati > Actinomycetota > Actinomycetes > Bifidobacteriales > Bifidobacteriaceae > Gardnerella > Gardnerella sp. CCPDSM. The sequence continues at coordinate 41,833 of NZ_JBQEQO010000003.1, read as the reverse complement.
AAAAAAGCCTTCCGTTTTTTGGAATGAAATGAATGACGCAATTAAACAATTTGGCGAAGAAGCTTTTGAAGTGAAGAATTCTTCTAGCGAATTGGGATATGTTGTGGGCGATTTAGCTTCTGATTTTGCGAAATTATTTAGCGAGCCAAGTGGCATACCAAGCGAGAATAGAAAACAACTATTAGCTTGGCCAAGTTCATTGACAAAAACTATAAGGGACGTTTTGCGGAAATCTGCAGATATAACCGAAAATCTTTCTACAGATGCCGATTTTGCAGAATTAAATAATGCAAATAATGCAAATATTGAAAATAATGCAAATAATGAAACTTCTGAAGATAATTTATTGCTTTCGCGCGCTCAAGCTTTAGTGCAAGATGCTGATTTGATGCCGCAAATTGATTGGTATCACAATATTCATGCCCTGAAAAACCGCGCGGAACAGCTTTCTAAAGGCGAAAATGTAAATGTTACGGCTGTGCAAAGGCGAGCAACGTTTAATAGCGATTATTTGCAAGAAAATAAAGATTTTAATGACGCGGATGCTAAGCGTTTGCGAAACGAGTGGATGGCAATTATTCGCCCTATTCCGCGCATTTCTTCGCCGACTGCAAGTTTGGGAACTCGCTTCCACGCTTGGGCGGAGCAGTTTGTGAAGGCTAGATGCGCGAATCAAAATTCTGCGCAATATGATGTTGTTGAAAGTATTTCTGAAAAACTTGCGCAAATTGAAAAAATTACGCAAGCTGAAAAATCTTCCGGAAATTCTTCCGAAAATTCTTCAATAAATTCTTCAATAAATTCTTCCGAACGCAAATTGTTAATTTGGGAAAAGCGCTTAGCTACTTCAAAATGGGCGCATCGTCGTCCTATTGCAGCCGAGCAGCCAATCGTGGCGCATGTGCCAGAATTGGGCAATCAAATTATTAACGGAAAACTCGACGCTGTTTTTGCAGGCGGCTTAGACGAGAACGATCCGAGCAAAATATATACGGTAGTTGATTGGAAAACCGGCAAAAAACCAACGAATCCGCAAGATATTGCTCTTAAGCTTGGTCAATTAGACTGGTATCGTTTGCTACTTTCGCTTATGACGAATGTGCCGCTTGAGGCTATCGACGCCACCCTTTACTATGTAAATATAGCGGATGAATGTGAACGAGAGATTAAAACGGAAGCAAAAACAAAAGATGAAATCCTTGCCGAGTTACATTCTGACACGTTAATCTCCCTCGATGATGACGCATAAACGAATTATGAGTAAGGAAAAGTCATGACTGTAGAATTTCGCGACGTAAAATTAGGCGATATTGACGCAATTGTAAAAGAATACGAGCGCACTTGGGGCATTTCTAAAGAAGTTGGTCAGGACGCTTCTTTAAGCCTTTCGCGCAGATTCGTTTTGCACTATTTAGAGCCTTCTACGCACGGAACTATTGCTGAAGTTGACGGAAAATTTATGGGATTGCTTTTGGCGCGAGTTTTTGACGCTCCAGTTATGTTCCCAGAAATAAGAAGAATGCTTCTTGAGCAAGAGCGCGAAATGAAATCGCAAAATGACGAAAATTACGCGCGCGCTTTAGAAGAAGCGTACGCAATGCGCGCTTTAGAAACTAAGCTTGAAGCAAAATCGCATATTAATGATTTGACTCAAGCTGAATTGGAATTGTTCCTAGTTTCTCCGGATGCTCGCGGTCATGGTGTTGGCGGCGGCTTGTGGAGGCGCACAATGCACATGTTGCGACATAATGGCGTAAATCGCTACTATTTGCACACGGATTCTGCTTGCGATGTGAGCTTTTACGATTATCACGGGCTTAGTAAAGACGCGTCTTGGCTTCATAAAGATCATCCTTACGATATTGAGCGCGCAAAATCTTTAGTTGAAGATTTGTATATTTATTCGGGGGAGCCGATGGTGCGTTCGAAACGTGCAAATGCGCGTTCTAATACTAAAGCGTAAAAAATAAAGACGCGAAGACGTAAAGCGTAAAAAATAAAACGCAAAGACGTAAAAAGCGTAAAAAATAAAAAGGAGTAACACAATTTATGTCGTCTCAAACGACAGGAAAGAAGTCCACAGTAATTTCGCAATATGCGCGACTATTTTCACTAAATGGAGCTAGAGCTTTTTGCATTTCTGGAGCAATTGCACGTTTACCAATGTCGATGATTGCTTTAGGAATTGTTCTTGCACTTAATCATTTGTACAATAACTGGACTGTTGCTGGAGCAATGTCTGCATCCTACGTTCTTGCGCAAGCTGCAGTAACGCCGGTTTATGCTAAGCTTTTTGACCGTTTTGGTCAGCGCAAAGTTGGTGTTATTGCTCTTAGTGCGCAAGTTATTGCAATGCTTTCTTTTGCGCTTGCTGCTTTATTTAGAGTTCCGCTAGTTCTTCTTTTTGTGCTTGCGATTGTTATGGGCGTTACGCAGTTTGCTTTTGGAGCGTTGGTGCGTACGCGTTGGGCTTATACACTTCGTGCGGAAGACGACGATTCTTTGCTAAACGTAGCGTATGCTTTGGAATCTGGCATTGATGAGATTGTGTTTATATTAGGTCCTATTTTGGCAGCTTGGCTTGCAACTTCCGTGCATCCAGTTTCGCAATTATTTGTGCCAGTATTTGCAAGCGGATTGGGCGGAGCGTGGTTCTTCTCGCTTAAAAATACTCAGCCTGCAGTGCTTAAAGTAGTGGAAGTTCCAACTGCTGCAGCTGAAGATGTTGACGTATTAATCGCATCTCAAAAAGAAAACGAAATCTCTGCAGTCGAATTAGAATCGCAAAAACAAAATTCTAAGCGCAAGTTTATTGACAAATTTAGTCTTAAACAATTGCATAATCACCATCCAAAAAAGCGCGGCAAAAACGTGCTGCTTTACCGCGGAATTATTCCGCTTGTGCTTATGTTCGTTGTGTTTAATATGAGTTTTAGCGCTTTTGACGTGTCTGTTACGGCTGCTATGAAAGCGCAAGGACTTGAGCATTTTATTGGTATGCAACTTGCGCTGTTTGCGTGCGGATCGCTTGTGGGCGCAATAATTTTCGGATCGCGTAAATTCCGCGGATCTAACTGGTCGCATCTTATTGTGTTCTTAACTGTGCTAACTATTGGCTACGTGCTTATGAATCTTAATCTGGATCGGCTTATGCTTATGAGCGTTTTTGAAGTACTTTCCGGACTTTGCGTATCGCCAATTTTCGCAACTGGAAATCTTATTGTGAAAGCAACAGTGCCGGAAGAGTCTCTTACGGAAGGGCTTTCGTGGCTGCCGACTGCCTCGGCTGTGGGGTGCTCTTTGGGGTCGATGGCTGCGGGTGCGGCGATTGACGAGTGGAGTGCGCACGCTGGCATGATGGTGCCGTGGATGTCGACGCTTGCGGCAATTCCTATAGCCGCACTCGGGTGGTTTATTGTAGTCGTGCTTAAAAAACGATAGTTTCTTTACATCTGTGTAGAAACTAACGAGTTGAGTCCTAACGGTACACTAGAAAACAGTGCGCAATTGCGCAAGATGTAGTGAGATGAATATGTCAACTGAATTAAGAAAAAATACAAAAACTCGTAAAGAAAAAGCTAGTTCCGCTCGTCGCAGCGGCAAAGTGCTTCCTCCTGTAGTAAACGATCAGCGTGAAGGTGCGCTTATTGCGCCGCCAAAATATCGCAAAGGTTCAATGAGAATTGTGCCGCTTGGTGGCTTGGGCGAAATCGGCCGAAATATGAACGTAATTGAGTACAACGGTCATATTTTGCTTATTGATTGCGGCGTGCTTTTTCCGGAAGAAGAGCAGCCGGGAGTTGATTTAATTCTTCCTGATTTCCACTATATTCAGGATCGTCTTGACAAAGTTGAAGCTTTAGTTTTAACGCATGGTCACGAAGATCATATTGGTGGAGTGCCGTATCTTCTTAAGATGCGTCCGGATATTCCGCTTATTGGTTCGAAGCTTACTTTGGCTTTTGTGGAAGCAAAGTGCCAGGAGCATCATATTGAGCCGAAGCTTACTCGCGTTGAAGGCCGCGATAAGATGAAGGTTGGCCCGTTTAATCTTGAGTTTATTACAGTAACGCATTCTATTCCGGATGCGCTTGCTGTTTGCGTAAAAACTCCAGCCGGAACGCTTATTGATACTGGCGATATTAAGCTCGACCAGCTTCCGCTTGACCATCGCATTACAGATTTGGTGGAATTTGGCCGCTTAGGTGAGCAGGGTATTGATTTGCTTATGGCAGATTCCACAAACGCTGAAGTTCCGGGATTCGTGAAGCCAGAAACTTCTATTGGACCTGCTTTGGATCGCGCTTTTGCTACAGCAACTCGCAAAATTATTGTTGCTAGCTTCTCAAGCCACGTGCATCGCGTGCAGCAAGTAGTTGACGCAGCGCACAAGTTTGGGCGCAAAGTTGTGTTCGTGGGTCGCTCGATGGTTCGCAATATGTCGATTGCGGCAGATCTTGGCTACTTGCATATTCCTGAAAACACTGTTGTGGACTTAAAGCAAGCAAAAGATATTCAGGACGACAAGCTCGTGTACATGTGCACAGGTTCGCAAGGTGAGCCGATGGCAGCTCTTGGACGAATTGCGGATGGCAGCCACAAAGATATTACTATTGACGAATTCGATACTGTTATTCTTGCAAGCTCGCTTATTCCTGGAAACGAGCACGAAGTTTACAAAGTTATTAATAAGCTTGTGCAACTTGGTGCGCGCGTAATTAATAAAGATAATGCGGCAATTCACGTGTCTGGCCATTGCAATGAAGGCGAGCTTTTGTACTTGTACAACATTGTTAAGCCAAAATGCGCTATGCCAATTCACGGCGAGCATCGTCACTTGGTTGCAAACGGATTGATTGCTGTAAAAACTGGCGTTGATCCAAAGAATGTTGTGTTGGCTGAAGACGGCGATGTGGTTGATTTGTACCACGGAAACGCTGCAGTTGTTGGCTCTGTGCCTTGCGGATACGTTTATGTTGATGGCGATTCCGTTGGCGAACTTACGGACGAGGAGCTTGAAAAGCGCAGGATTTTGGGCACAGAAGGCTTCGTTTCGAGCTTTGTTGTAGTTGATACTGAGAATGCGAACGTGGTTTCCGGTCCTAAGATTTTCTTGAATGCTGTTGCCGAAGACGAAGCTGATTTTGAGAAGGTTCGTTACCAAATTGTTGAGCAATTGCAGGACGCTATGATGCGCGGAGAGCACGATACGTATAAGTTGCAGCAGATTATGCGACGCACTTTGGGTAGTTGGGTTGCTCGCGCGTTGCGCAGGAAGCCTATGCTTGTGCCGGTAGTTGCGGATATTTCGGAAAATAATCAAAACTAAGCGCAAGCATGCCGAAAATAAGCGAAATTATTCGAAAATTGCCGGAAATAATCGGAAATAATCGTAAATAATCGGAAAAATAATCAAAAATAAGAAAAATATAAGGAAGGTACATATGCCAGGAGCAAATCTTACTCGCGTAGAAGCTAAAGAGCGTTTCGACGCTATCAAAATGCCAATTCATTACGACGTTGCGCTTGATTTAGGCAAGGGTGGCCGCGATTTTACTTCGCGCACAAAAATTGAGTTCGACGCAAAAGCAGGTTCGGAAAGCTTCCTTGATCTTATTGCAAATAGCGTAGAATCCGTTGTATTAAACGGCACTGCTCTTGACGTTACGAAAGTTTTTGCAGACAGCCGAATTGCGCTCGCAAATCTGCTTGAACACAATACTGTAGAAGTTGTAGCAAACTGCCAGTATTCCAACACGGGCGAAGGTTTGCACAGAAGCGTGGATCCTTCCGACGGAAACGTTTATTTGTATACGCAGTTCGAAGTTCCGGATGCTCGCCGCGTTTATGCTGTGTTTGATCAGCCAGATTTAAAAGCTGTTTTTGACTTTACGGTAGACGCTCCAGAAAGCTGGATTGTAACTTCCAACATGCCGGTTAAAAGCGAAACCGCGCTGGAAGGCCGCGAAACCGAAGCCGGCACTTTGGAAAACGGCGCTGTAGAAGGCATGAAGCGTTGGGTGTTCGAGTCGACTCCAAAAATGAGCTCCTACTTAACTGCAATTTGCGCAGGGCCTTACGCTGGATGGCACACCGAATACCAAAACGAGGACGGTCGCGTAGTGCCAATGGCAATGTACTGCCGTCAAGCGCTTAAAGATGCTTTCGCAAAAGACGTTGACTACTTGTTCGATATTACGAAGAAGGGCTTTGCTTTCTACGCGAAGACTTGGGGAGTGCCATATCCGTACGCAAAGTACGATCAGATTTACGTGCCAGAATACAACGCTGGTGCTATGGAAAACATTGGCATGGTTACAATTCGCGACCAGTACGTGTTTGAATCCAAAGTTACGGACGCTTACGCTGAGCGCCGCGTTGTAACAGTTTTGCACGAGCTTGCACACATGTGGTTCGGTGACTACGTAACAATGAAGTGGTGGAACGACTTGTGGCTTAACGAATCCTTCGCAGAATTCACCTCAACTCTTGCCACCGCTGAAGCAACAGAATGGCACGACGCTTGGAGCACTTTCAATTCCGGCGAAAAAAGCTGGGCGCTTAATCAAGATCAGCTCCCAACAACGCACCCAATCGTTGCTCCAATCAATGATTTGAACGACACTTCCGTCAACTTCGACGGAATCACCTACGCAAAGGGCGCTTCCGTTTTGAAGCAGCTCGTAGCTTACGTTGGTCGCGAAAAGTTCTTTGCAGGAATCCACAATTACTTAAGCAAGCACGCTTACAGCAACGCAACTTTGGCGGATCTGCTTCAAGAATTGGAGACTACAAGCGGACGCGATTTGAAGGCGTGGAGCGCGCAGTGGCTTGAAAAAGCTGGAATTAACACGATTTCTACGGAAGTTGAAGAAGCAAGCGACGGCACTGGCACTATTGCCTCCTTGCGTTTGCGTCAGAGCGCGCCGGCTGAGCATCCTGTTCTGCGCGCGCATCGCTTGGCCGTCGGTTTCTACGATTTGGACGAAGCAACTGGCGAAATCAAGCGCACGAAGCGAATCGAACTCGACGTTGACGGCGAAGTGACGGAAGTTGCGGAAGCTCGCGGCGAGAAAATGCCTGCGCTTATTCTTGTAAACGACGACGATTTGACTTATACGAAGATTCGCTTCGACGAAAAGTCGCTTGAATTCGCTGCAGAAAACTTGTATCGTTTCAAGGATTCTTTGACTCGCTCGCTTATTTGGCTCGCATTGTGGGATATGACTCGCGACGCAGAATTCCCAGCAGAACGCTTCGTGGAACTCAGCCTTAAAGCTTTGGCAACAGAGCGCGAATCAACTACTTTCCGATACGCACTTGGTCAAGTAAAAGTAACCGCAAGCCACTACGTAGTGCCTGAGCGTCAAGCAGAAGTCGCAAAGCATGTTGCTCACGAACTCTGGCAGTTGGCTTTGGCAGCTTCGGCAGGCTCGGACGAACAGTTCCAGTTGCTTAAGGCGTATCTTGGCTACGGCGAAGTTGGAGATGCTGAGTTTGTGCGCGTAGCTAACGGCTTGCTCGACGGATCCGTGGATCTGGAAGGCTTGGAAATCGACAACGACTTGCGCTGGAGCATTCTTATTGCGCTCGCAGGCGTAAACGAATTGGATGAAGCTGGAATTGACGCGGAACTTCAAAAGCGCGATACTACCGAAAATCGCGAATACGCTTACCAAGCTCGTGCGGCGCGCGCAACAGCAGAAGCTAAGGATTGGGCTTGGGATCAAGCTTTGCGCAATCTCGATTTGACGAATATGCAAATGGGTGCCGTTGTTGCAGGCTTTGCAAGCACAGCTAAGGGCGATTTGGTTAAGCCTTATGTTGAGCGCTACTTTGCGGATATTGATTGGGTTTGGAAGAATCGCACATTCCACATGGCTGAGGCTCTGATTGAGGGCTTGTATCCTGTGCACGCGCCGGTTGAGGAGCTGGTTGCGCGCGGTGAGAAGTGGCTGGAGGAGCATAAGGATGCGGATCAGGCTTTGCGCCGCATGGTGCTCGGCGGCCTCGATTCTTCGCGCCGCACGCTTAGAGTGCAGCACTACAACGCTTCCTTGCGCTAAATTTCGGACATTGGCGCAGTATGTTTTCTGCGCCAGTGTCTTAAAACAGTCAGAATGAGACATTAGTGCAGTTGCTAATCTGCGGCAGTGTCTTAAAACAGTCAGAATGAGACATTAGTGCAGTTGCTAATCTGCGGCAGTGTCTCAAAACAGTCAGAATGAGACCCTAGTGCAGAAAACGTACTGCACTAGGGTCTCTTTTGGTGGTTTAACTCTTACTGGTTAGCTTGGCCAATGCGCTAGCGCGTTATGTAATGCTACGAGTAAGATAGCAAGCAGTGTGTGATGCGCTAGTAAGCAATGCTGTTTGCTTGCGCGCAAAGAAAGTGACTTTTGCGAAAGAGGCTTTATTATGCCAAGAATGTTTGGTACGGATGGCGTGCGTGGATTAGCAAATCGCGATTTAACAGCGCAACTTGCTTTAGATTTAGGTGACGCTGCGGTTCGAGTTTTGGGAGATAAGCACGCGCCGGTTGCGTCTAGTGCTACTGAAAGCGATCCTTCCTCTCACGCTCGTCGCCGCGCGCTTGTTGGCAGAGATACGCGCGTTTCTGGCGATTTTCTAGCTTCCGCGCTTGCTGCAGGCATGAGCGCCGGCGGTTTCGACGTTATTGATGCCGGAATTATCCCAACTCCTGGAGTTGCGTTCTTAACCTCCGTGCTAAACGTTGAAATGGGCGCCGTAATTTCCGCATCTCATAATCCTATGCCAGATAACGGCATTAAATTCTTTGCGCGCGGCGGTTTTAAGCTTCCGGATAGCAAGGAAGATGAGATTGAGGCTGTGCTTGGCCAAGATTGGGAGCGTCCAACCGGCGCCGGCGTTGGTCGAGTTAGCCACGATACTACTACCGCAACAAACCTGTATATTGATCACTTGGTTTCTGCAGTTGCGCCTTTAAGCAACGGTTCCACTACACGCCCGAAGCCGCTCGCAGGTTTGCGCGTCGTGGCAGATTGCGCAAACGGCGCTACTTCCGTTGTTGCTCCTGAAGCTCTTCGTCGCGCAGGCGCGGAAGTAGTCGTAATTAACGCTTCTCCTGACGGCTACAATATTAACGATCACGCAGGCTCCACGCATCCTGAGCAATTGCAAGCCATGGTTAAAGCTTCTAAGGCTGATTTAGGCGTGGCTTTTGATGGTGACGCTGATCGCTGCTTAGCTGTTGACGAGAATGGCAATATGGTTAATGGCGATCAAATTATGGGAATTCTTGCGCGCGCTAAGCAAGCTGAAGGTAAGCTTAATCACGATACGCTTGTAGTTACAGTTATGAGCAATCTCGGCTTAAAGCTTGCGCTTAAAGATATGGGAATTGCGACTGTGCAAACAAATGTTGGCGATCGTTACGTTTTGGAAGAGATGCTTAAGCATGATTATTCTCTTGGCGGCGAGCAGTCCGGCCACGTAATTAATCGCGAATTTGCAACCACAGGCGATGGCACTCTTACTGCTTTGACTTTGTGCCGCGAAGTCGTGCGCTCCGGAAAGAAGCTTTCTCAAATGGCAGCCGACTTCCCGCAATTGCCACAATGCTTAGTAAATGTGCCAAATGTAGATAAAATGGCTTCCAAAACTAACGCAGCCGTGCTTGCAGCTGTGGAGAAAGAGTCGAAACTTTTGGGAGATACAGGTCGCGTTCTTCTTCGCCCAAGTGGCACTGAGCCTCTTGTGCGCGTTATGTGTGAAGCAGCAACTCAAGCTCAAGCAGACGAAGTTTGCGCACGACTTGCCCAAGTTGTGGTTGATAATTTGAAGCTATAGCGCTTGCTTGCTTGCGCTTGCGTCTGCTTACGTTTCAATATGCTCTAGCAGTGCGCAAATAATTTTGGTACAATTAACACCTTGGTGCTTGTTTCACGTAACGTCAATGTGCGTACGTAACGTGTGCCGCTCAAACTTTCTTATACAACTTCGCGTCTATTGCCGCTACGGTAAAAGGAGACCTATGTTTACGCATCACGCAAGTGTCGATACGAAACTCAGTCGCGCTGTTGAGCGCTTGCTTGATTCCGCTACAGAAGATGGTATTTTGCCAATTGTGCAAGCTGGCGAGCCTGTTTTGCGCCAGCGCACTGTGGCATATGACGGCCAGCTTACGCGTGCTACTCTTACGAAACTTATTTCTCTTATGCACAGCACAATGCTTGAGGCTCCAGGCGTAGGTTTAGCAGCTCCGCAAATTGGTTTGGGTCTTGCTATTGCTGTTATTGAAGATCACGTTCGTGACGATGAAGACGATCCTCGCGATATTGCAGAGCTTCCGTTCCGCGCTATTATTAATCCTCACTACGAGCCGATTGGTACTCAAACTCGTAGTTTCTACGAAGGTTGCTTAAGCGTTTCTGGTTATCAAGCTGTGCGTCAGCGTTGGCTTGACATTCAAGCGACTTGGCAAGATGAAGACGGAAAGCAACATTCCGAGCGCTTGCATGGATGGCCTGCGCGTATTTTCCAGCATGAAACTGACCATCTTCGTGGCGAGCTTTATATTGATCGCGCCGAAATGCGTTCTCTTTCTACAGACGAGAATCTTGAAGATTATTGGGCTGATGAAGCGGTTCCTGTAGCTGCCGCTCGCACGCTCGGTTTTGCAATATGATTTTAAAGTTTTAAAAATTATTGCTATATCGGTTTGTGCATTTCAATAGTAGTAATAGAATGTTCATGTGTGCTTTTGCAATTTACTGCTTGAGCGCTTGTATTTACTACATTGAATAAAGGAGAGACAAATGAAGGTTTGTTCTCAATGCGGTACAGCAAACAACGATTCCGCAAAATTCTGTAAGGGTTGCGGTAATAATGTTGAAGCCGCTCAACCAGTAGCTCAGCCAGTAGCTCAGCCTGTACAGCCTGTGTCTCAGGCTCAGCCAATGGCTCAACCAATGCAGCAGCCTGTTCATATGGCTCAGCCTGTGTTTGCAAATTCTCAGCCAGCTCAGCAGTATGCATCTCAGCCGACTCAACCACAGCCAACGCAGCCAATGCAACCAGTGTCTCAGCATCAAGCTCAGCCAATGTTCGTTCAGCAGAATCCGCAAATGGCTCAGCCAGCTCAGCCAGCTCAGCCAACTCAGCCAACCCAGCCAGCTCAGCCTATGATGCAGCAGGCTCCAGCAATGCAAGGTGCTCCTCACTATACTCAGCCAACGAATCAGATTAATCCTGAACAGATGATGCACTTCTTCCATTGGCTTATTAGCGCAATCAAGAAGCCTTCCCAGCAGTACCATGTATCTAGCTTGTACGCTGTGCTTGTGTTTGTAATTAGCGCGCTTGTGTCTGCAATCCAAACTTATTGCACGGTTCAATCTGGTGCCAATGTTTTCAACTCTTTTACTAATGCTGGTGCTAACTTCCTTTCGTCAATGTTGGAGCGTTCTATTTCTGCTCCACGAGTTTCCGTGCCTATTTCTGTATTCATTGCAGCTTTCTTCGCAGCAATGATTAGCGTTTACATGACATTCGTTGTGGCTTTGATTGGTGCAAAGATGTTTGGTGATCCAATGTCTGCATCTCAGTTGCATGTTCAGTTCGCTCAGAAGATGGTGCCGATTGTAACAATTCAGATTTGCGCAGCATTGCTTGGCATTCTTACTCTTTCGACTCCTTCTGTGTTCTTGCAAATCTTTGCAGGCTTCTTGACGTTGCTTCTTCCATTCTCCTTCGTATCTCACGCTGAGTGCACGCGTAAGATGGATCGCGAATGGTTGTGGGTTATTTACGTTTTGGTGGCTGCGATAATTCTTATTATCGTATTCTGCGTCACGATGGGAATCGTAACAAGTGCTATTTCTTCCGCAATGTACGGAGCTTTATTGCACTAAAGGAATTTTGCTAATCTAATGTAAATAATTCTATAAAAGCTTTTTAATAGAGTATTTTTCGTAAAATTTACGTTAGTTTAGCAGAATATCTTAAAATAATTTAAAGAAATTTTATTTCAAAAGTGCTTAGCGTATGAATAATATGCTAGGCACTTTTGTGAAATAGTAGGAGTCAAATATGAATTGCACTCAATGTGGAAACCCTATAGATAACGGTTCATCGTGGTGCTCAAATTGCGGCGCAAAAGTAGAGAATGATAACGTACAGCAGCCGGCAGCGCAATTTAATCAGCCTGTATCTCAAACGCAACAGTTTGCTGTAAATACGTATCAGACGCAAGCTAATACCACTGTTTTGCCAAATAATGTAAACAACGCGAATAATGCAAACAACGCAAACAACGCGAATAACGCAAATAACGCAAATAACGCGAACAACGCGAATTTCTCAAATAACTCTAATGTAGTTTCAGTAAAGATGAGCAAAAAGAATAAAATTATTCTTAGCATAGTTGGAGTTTTGGTAATAGCTCTTGGTGCTGCATATTATGCGATTCAAAACTATGTTTATTCTCCAGAAGCTACAATGAAACGATACGTGAACGCTTTGGAAAGCGGAGACTTTACGGAAGCAAGCAAACTTGTTGAATGGTCTCCTAACGATATTCAAGAAGGCTCCCGTATTCTTTTGACTAATGAAGTCGGCAAGAAAGCTAAAAATCGTATTGAAAATCCAGTAATTACCAACGTTAGCTTTGATTCCAGTGTAGTCTCCTACAAAATTAACGGGAAAGAGAATAAAATGTCGCTTCAAGTCTCTTACCCTAAAACTGAGTGGCTTATATTTAAGTCGTATAAGCTGTATCCTCGTGTGAACACCATGTATGTAACTGTTCCTAATAGTGTTAAGAAGATTAAAATTAATGGCTATTTAATTGATTTACCACAGTATAAGAAGCAACTAAATAAGGAAGGCAAGTTCGGATATAGCGAAGAAACTGCATATACTAGATACTCATTCCCTACTTATCCGGGATCTTATCGAGTTGAGGCTAGTATAGACACGCCATTGTTGAAGGTGTCAGATCCTAAAGAAGTCGTTGTTGCATCTAGCTACGGAAGTGCAGAGTCGGCTGAATTTTATATTGATGCTAGCAAGAAGCTAGAGAAGAAAATTATCAATGCTGTTAAAAAGCAAATTAAGCAGTGCGTTAGCGCTTCAAATGGATCAGCAGTCCCTGCGAAGATTTGTGCTTTCGGTACTTCCTTGCGTAAGAGGAACTTAGGACTCTTTACAGCTTACGATTATTCGTATTCGGATGTTAAGAGAAGTGTTAACGGATATCCTAAACTTGCATATCTTGATGCAGAAGGTGGAAAATTCTTTACAGATGGATTTGAAGAAACTGTAACGTTCCGTCGTAAGGCTAGCAACAAAGACGAATGGTCTGATGGTAAAACTATACAGAGATTCCACATCAACGGAGTGTTTAAAATCAAAGGCGACGACGTAAATATTAAGTTTGAGAATAATACGTATCAAGAACAAGATTACTAAAGATAGGTATTAACTAAACTCGTTGCCGACTTGACACTCGTGCAGAACGCAAACTGCGCGAGTGTCTTTGTTTTGCGATTTTCGGACATTCGTGCGGCGCGACGACCTGCTTGAGCGCTGCACAGCGCGCGCGAAAGCAACTCGGAGCGGAAACTCGCTCAGGTTGGAAGTCCAGTGGACTTCCAACGCGAGTTTCGTAAGCGAGCGCTTAATCAGCGCGAGCGCTGACTGCATCAATGTCTCAAAACAAGCTAAATGAGACACTCACGCAGAACCGTACTGCACTAGAGCCTCATTTCGCACATCTTCCGACTGTAGCGCAGTAACTCTTCTGCACCAATGTCTCAAAACAAGCTAAATGAGACACTCACGCAGAACCGTACTGCGCTAGAGCCTCATTTCGCGCATCTTCCGACCGTAATGCAGAAACGTACTGCATCAATGTCTCAAAACAAGCTAAATGAGACACTCACGCAGAACCGTACTGCACTAGAGCCTCATTTCGCGCAAAAAGCCGACCCGCGAAATCGTAGAGCCGGCTTTTTTATATTGTGGTTATAAGTGTTCATATGTTATACTGGCATACCGTATGTTCGCATACTATATATTTGCATACTATATATTTGCATACTATATACAGTTATTTTTTCAATGTGGAAAGGTAGTCGATGACGTTTATCTCTCGTGCAATACGCTACATTCTGAGGAAACGAATAAAAACATTAATAGTTTTCATTGTCCTATTTCTTATTTCAACATTATTATTCGCAATTTCTGCCGTTTCGAGTGCTGCTAATAACGAGGTGCGAAAAGTTGAATCGCAAGCGGAATCTAGTTTCGTACTCGCAAATAATCCGCAAGTAAATCCTGGAACTCCTAGAGGAGCTGGAACTGTAAAACCTAAAGATGTGCAAGCAATCGCAAAGTTGCAGGGAGTTGCATCGTACGTAGTTCGCCAAAATGTAACAGCTGATTTGGTTAATGCCAAAGCTGCGAGAATTCCAGGCGTTCAGGATTATGATCAAAAGCGCGAGCAGCAGTTTGGAAATGCAGTTAATATTGAGGGAACCAATAATTCTACCGCTCTTAATGCGTTTAAAACAAAAGCAATAAACGTATCTAAAGGTAAGCATTTGCTCGCTAGCAATGTTCACGCATCTCTTATTCATGAAGATCTCGCTAAAGCTAATGGATTACATGTAGGAGATGTTCTTACGCTTCGCGCTAATCCTTACGATGCCGACAATATTAGGCAATCAACCGCAACCGTAAAAACTCGTATTGTTGGAATTTATTCGGGAGCAAATAAGCGCCACGTTGCAACTAGGGCGGAGCTTACTGCCAATACTGTGTATACAGATTTGCAAACTACGCGCGAATTGTATAAATATAAGCCAGGAAAAGAAATATATCAGGACGCAAGTTTTAGGGTAAAGCGCGGTGAGGATGCGGATAATATTATGGCGCAAGCTGCCAAATTGCCTATTGATTTGCAAAATTATCAACTAACTCGTGACGATCAGTTCGTTGCTGGCTTATTGAGAGTCGCTAAAGGCGTTCATTCAATGATGACTATTACGACTATTGCTGTAATATCTTTCGCTATTATTGCGCTTGGGTTGGTGCTTTTGTTGTGGATGAATGAGCGGCGCCATGAGATTGGTGTATTTACTGCTATTGGCAACAGCAAGCTGTCTATAGTTTGTCAGTACGTTAGCGAGGTGCTACTTATTGCAATACCTTCGCTAGTTGTTGGGTACTTTTTTGCAAAAATCATAGCTCCGTGGATGGGTTCTGCAGCTCTTGGATCCGTAAAATCCGCTGCTGCTGATGATTTGAGCACTATGGGTCAAGCTGGTGGAAATCTTGAATCAACTTTGGCAACTAGAACTTTGGACAAACTTATTGTGCAAGTAGACTTGCAGTGCTTTGTTGGAGTTTCTGCAATAGTATGCGCTGTAGTTGTTGCTGTAGTAGTGCTGTCTTATTTGCCAATTATGTGCAAATCTCCTCGAGAACTGCTTGGATTGCAAAAATAAAATATTGCGTATTTTTAGCAAGTTTTAGCAATTTTTAGCAAATCTTAGTAAATTTTCGCAAGTTTTCGCAGATTTTCGCAAAGTTTATCAAGTTTATAAAGGTTTATTGGGAGTGATTATGAGTGTTGATCTAATCTCTTTATGCTCTAGAGCGTGGCTTGCAATATTTCGCAAGCCTCGACGCAACGCAATAATTGTGCTGATTATGACTCTTGTTTTAAGCGCGCTAGTTTCGCAAGCTGGTATTAGTGCTTCTGTTGAGGATGCTAGGAATCATCTTCAATCCAGTATTGGTTTAGGTTTTACTGTACGAGCAAAAACGCGCGGTGAAACTCTTCCAGAGCGAATGAATGCAAATTCTAATTCCGGTACTAATTCTTCTACTAATTCTTCTACTAATTCCGATACTAAAGTACCTAATTCCGCAATTCCGCAAGATTTGGACGCGAATGAAGGAATTAGCTCTAGTCAAATTCGTAAATTTGCTGCGATTTCGGGCGTAAAAACTGTAGTGGAGGAGCGCGATGTTTTAGCTACGCCTGTTGGAAAGCAAATTTTGCTTCCTTCGCAAGGCCCTCGACTAGACGATGATGTTTTGGCTCATGCTGCTGGAATTACTGGCACAACGGATTCTCGATTATCTCAAGGTTTTCAAGAAGGATTGTACCGTTTAGAGCAGGGTGAGCATATTACTAATCGTTCTGCGGGTAGCGCAATAGTGCATCGCGATTTTGCTAAGAAAAATAATCTTAAGATTGGCTCTACTATAACTCTTAAGCAAGGGTTTAATGTAAAAGTTAGTGTTGTTGGTATTTTTGCCGGCAAATTGCAAACTAAGGGAGCTCTTCCTTCGGATACTTCAGAAAATCGCATATTTACTGACTTAAGTTCGGCGTTGTCTTTGGCTGGCTCTGCTAAGCGAGGTGTTCTGCGCTGTGTTGTTGAGCGTTCTGATTTATTAGCTAATGCAATACGGCAGGCTAAAACTATTGCCGGAAAGTGGGCGGATGTAGAGCAGAATGCTTCGCAATTATCTGGTGTAATAAACTCAGTTAATTCTGTGCAACAACTTGTGCGAATGATTTTTGTTGCGCTAAGTTTTGTTGGCGTTTTAGTGCTTGGGCTTGTATTAGTGTTCTGGGTTAGAGCGCGTATGCACGAGATTGGCGTACTTATGTCTATTGGATTGTCGAAAGCAGTAATAGTTAGCCAATTGCTTGTTGAAATAGTGATACTTAACATTGTGTCATTCGTTATTTCGCTGGGATTGGGTGCTGCTTTTTCTGGCGTTATTGGTTCTGCGATTTTGCGTAGTGCAGATTCTTCATTTATTGCGGACGGCGTTACGGCATTGCCATTGGCGCAAACGTTTACTGCTTTTGTTATGGGCTTGCTTATTTCAATAGTTGCGTTGATTGTTGCAGTGCTGCCAATCTTAATAAAGAAGCCGCGGCAAATACTAAGCGCTATGAGTTAGCAGAAGCACAATCGCAACTAGCGTAATCGTATAAATGAAGCGAATCTCATAAATGAATCAAATCGTATAAATCATATTTAAATTATGTAAAAATAAGGAGCTTATTATGTCGGCTTTATTGCAATTAAAAAATGTGAAGTACACTTACGGACCTGCAAATATTGCGGTACTAAATGACGTGAATGCAGAGTTCGAAACTGGCAAAATGTACAGTATTATGGGAGCTTCTGGAGCCGGAAAGTCCACTATGCTTTCGCTTTTAGCTGGATTAGATACTCCGTATAGTGGCGAAGTGCTTTTTAACGGTGAAAATATTGCGAAAACAGGATATTGTGAGCATCGCAAAAAGCATATCTCGCTTGTTTTCCAAAATTTTAATCTTATTGACTATTTGACGCCGTTAGAAAATTTGCGATTAGTAAATTCGCGCGCGGATGCTCAAGTGCTATTAGATCTTGGGTTGACTGAGGAAGAAATAAATCGCAATATTACGCAACTTTCCGGCGGACAGCAGCAGCGTGTTGCAATTGGGCGAGCCTTGGTATCTTCTGCGCCGGTAATTTTAGCGGATGAGCCTACAGGAAGCCTTGACCCTGCTACGACTAAAGAAGTTATTACAATATTAAAGAATCTTGCTAGCAAACACGGCAAATGTGTGATTGTAGTTACTCATGATTCGAAAGTTGCGTCTCAAGCTGACGTAAAGTACGTGCTAAAGAATAAGCAGCTAACGCAAAAATCTGCTTGAGCGCAAAAATAGGCGATTTTCGGACACTGGTGCAGAACGCTTACTGCGTTACGGTCGGAAGATCGGCGGAATGAGGCGCTCGTGCAGATTGCTTACTGCGCGCGTGTCTGAAGATTGGCGGAATGAGACTTTCGTGCAGATTGCTTACTGCGTTACGGTCGGAAGACCGTCGGAATGAGACTTTCGTGCAGAACGCTTACTGCGTTACGGTCGGAAGATTGGCAGAATGAGACATTCGTGCAGCGCGACGACCTGCTTGAGCGCTGCGATTTAGCGCGCGAAAGCAACTCGGAGCGGAAACTCGCTTAGGTTGAAAGCACAGTGTGCTTTCAACGCGAGTTTCGTAAGCGAGCACTTATAGCGCGAGCGTTGCGGTGTGCGTAAGTACACAAAAGCGCGCATAGTTCCTCGGTTTTGTGGACTTAAGAGTTGCGTAAGTCCACAAAAACGCGCGTGTTGTCTCGTGTTTGCGCGAGTAATAAAAAAGCCGACCCCGCGAAATCGTAGGGCCGGCTTTTTCGTTAGCTTAGCTTAGATTAGATTAGCTTAGCTTACAAATCAGATGTGGAAGTAAAGCTCATACTCGAGTGGCGTTGGAGCCAAGCGAGCCATATCCATTTCCTCATGCTTCAAATTCAGCCAAGTTTCAATCAAATCGCTTGTAAACACATCGCCTTGCATAAGGAAGTCGTGATCCTCTTCCAAAGCTTGCAAAGCTTCACCAAGCGAAGACGGAACCTGCTTAATTCCCTCATGCTCCTCTGGAGGAAGCTCGTACAAATCCTTGTCAACAGGAGCAGGAGGCTCAATGTGATTCATAACGCCATCCAAGCCAGCCATAAGCTGAGCGGAGAATGCCAAGAATGGGTTGCAAGAAGGATCCGGAGCGCGGAACTCAATACGCTTAGCAGCAGGTTCCGCACCAGCAAGAGGAATACGAATAGCTGCAGAACGGTTGCGTGCAGAGTAAACCAAGTTCACAGGAGCTTCGTAGCCTGGCACCAAGCGATGGTAAGAGTTAAGCGAAGGATTAGTAAAAGCAAGCACAGAAGAAGCATGCTTAATCAAGCCGCCAATATACCAACGCGCAATGTCGGAAAGCTGAGCGTAACCGGTTTCCGCATAGAACAGTGGCTTGCCGTCCTTCCAAAGAGACTGATGGCAGTGCATGCCAGTGCCGTTATCGCCAGCAATTGGCTTAGGCATAAAGGTTGCAGCCTTACCAGCCAAAGCAGCAGTCTCATGAACCACATACTTGTACTTCATCAAATCGTCGCCAGCATGAACAAGCGTATTGTAACGATAGTTGATTTCCTGCTGACCTGCGCCGCCAACCTCATGGTGAGAGCGCTCAAGAATCAAACCAACTTTTTGCAAATTGTAAACCATGTCGTCGCGCAAATCCTGATTATGATCAACAGGAGGCACAGGGAAGTAGCCGTGCTTTACGCGATTCTTAAAACCAATATTATTGCTGCCGTCATCCTCGGTATCAATGCCGGAATTCCAAGGAGCCTCGTTAGAATCAACCTCGTAGAAGGAACGCTGCATGTCGTTTGCAAAACGCACCTTGTCGAAAATAAAGAACTCAGCTTCTGGAGCAAAGCTTGCGGTATCTGCAATACCGGTGGACTTCAAATAAGCCTCAGCCTTAATAGCTACCTGACGAGGGTCGCGAGAATAAGGCTCATCGGTTACAGGATCAACAATAGAGAAAGCCACATTCAGCGTCTTATGCTTACGGAATGGGTCAATGTAGGCGGTATCAACATCCGGAATAAGCTTCATATCGGATTCGTTAATAGCCTGGAAGCCTTGCATTGAGGAGCCGTCGAATGCCATGCCGTCGGTGAATGCGCTGTGTAAGAATTCGTCAGCTGGTACAGTAAAGTGTTGTTGAACGCCAATTAAATCAGTAAATCGTACAGAAACGTACTCAATGCCTTCCTTTTCAATAAGGGCTGCGGCATCTTCTTTCGTTTGCAAAGTGGTCATGGCCACCATTCCTTTCTTAAAATCTCACTAACGAGTTTAGAACTTTGTAGTCAATTTTGGATTTCAGCGACTCGACTATCTCGTTACGTTTGTGTTACATGTTGCTGTTTTTATGTTACGTGCCGTTACGTGACGTAAATGCAGTGCCGTTACGTTACGTAAATTCCGTTTCGTTACGTTACGTAAATTCCGTTTCGCTACATGCCGTAAATGCGGTTCATCAGTTCGCGCAAGTACAATAGAAACCATGACGTATCAGGAGCAAGAAATGCATGAATCTTCAATGCATGAACACAATGCGGAGAATGGAAATAAGCTAGATTTAGCCTCGCTTTTCCCTGCAAAAGGCGACGACAGACGACCGCCTGATTGGCTTGGACGCGCGCTTATTTATGTGGCAATTGTTGCTTTTGTGTCTATTTTCTTATGGTTTGCGTGGAGCAGTATTTCCTTCATTGTTTTCGATGTTGTGATTTCTATTTTTATTGCGCTCGCAATGGAACCTCTTGTTGTGAGATTAATTAAGCACGGCTGGAGGAGAGGCGTCGCTTCCGGCTTTACACTAACAGCTTTACTTGTTGTTATTGGATTATTGCTTGCGCTTTTTGGCAATCTGTTTGCGCAGCAGGCTGTTTCCATGGTTATGGGTTTGCCTGATTTATACCATCAATTTGCAGGTTTCGTGCTTCGCTCCACAGGCTTTAGAATGCCAAATATTGAGCAGCTTGGAATGGAAATTCTAAAGCATGTGCAAACGTCTTGGGTTGTGGATTTTGCCGGTCAAGCTTTGAATACTACTTGGGGTTTGTTAGCTGTTTTGCTTGATATGCTCACAATTCTTATGGTTACGTACTATATTTCCGCAGCCGGCCCTGCAATGCGCAGAAGCATGTGCCGCTGGATGAATCCTCAATCTCAGCGCCGCTTCCTATTTATTTGGTCGGTTGTGCAAGAGCAGATTTCTAGCTTCCTGTTTTCGCGCATTATTTTAGCTGCTATTAACGCCATTGGAACCGCAATATTCCTCATAATTATGAATATTCCGTACTGGCTGCCACTTTCTTTGTTCTGCGGAATCGTTTCGCAATTTGTGCCAACTGTTGGAACTTATCTTGGTGGAGCGTTGCCGATTTTATTCGCATGGGGTTCGAATGGTTTTGGCGCAGCGGTTGCAACATTAATTTTCATCACAATCTACCAGCAGATTGAAAATATGGTTATTTCTCCTAAAATTTCCGAAAAAACTATGGATTTGAATCCTGCTGTAGCATTTCTTTCAGTTTTGATAATGGGTGCTGTGTTTGGTGCTTTAGGAGCGTTTTTGGCTTTGCCGGTTACTGCAAGTTTGCAAGCGATTTTTAAAGTTTGCACTAAACAGTATCATTTGGTTTCCTCACCGCTTATGGGAGATCCAAAGCCTGAGCATACTTCGATTATTGTGAAGTCTGTTGACGCAATAGGACGTAACTTTATGAAGCCTGTTAGCGACAGCGTGCAGCGCGTTATGAAAGGCACAAGTTCGCGCGTCTCTATGAATGA
Source organism: Gardnerella sp. CCPDSM (assembly GCF_056754715.1). Classification (NCBI taxonomy): domain Bacteria; kingdom Bacillati; phylum Actinomycetota; class Actinomycetes; order Bifidobacteriales; family Bifidobacteriaceae; genus Gardnerella; species Gardnerella sp. CCPDSM. The sequence continues at coordinate 20,583 of NZ_JBQEQO010000003.1, read as the reverse complement.
GGATATTTTATATTGGTATAAGCAAGCGTATGTATCTGATTCAGAAGACGCAAATAGCGACAACGCAACTTCTTCTGATTCGGATCAGATTGACGTGTTAGAAACAATGCCAATTTCGCGCGAAGTATTAGATAAAGTAAATAAAGATATTTCTTCGAAAAATAAAGAAAAAAGCGTAAAAAATAACCCACGGAGCGGTTGGAAGCAATGATTTTTCTATCAATATTTGACGTACTAGTAATAATTATTGGCATAAGCAGCGTCGTGTATCAGGGTGTGTGCGCTGTTGCGTCGCTATTTGCTAAGCCTATTGTTTTCCCGGACGCGCCAATGGATAAGCATTACGCAGTGCTGATTTCTGCGCGTAACGAGGAAGCAGTTATTGGGAATCTTATTCATTGCATTCGCACGCAAACATACGATGAAAATCTTATTGACATTTGGCTTGTGGCCGACAATTGCACTGATTCAACCGCCAAAGTTGGGCGAGATGCCGGATGCAACGTAATCGAGCGATTCGATAAAGAGCATATTGGCAAGGGTTTCGCGCTCAGCTATTTGCTTGACCATATTATGAAAATCGGCGCGGATAAGATTTACGACGCTTACTTCGTTTTTGACGCGGACAATAAGCTTGATCCTCACTATTTTGAGGAGATGAACAAAGGTTTCCACGCAGGATACCAAATCTTAACCAGCTACCGAAATTCCGTAAATCTTTCCGACAACTGGGTTTCTTCCGGATCTGCGCTTTGGTTTATTCGAGAGTCGCGCTTTACTAACAATTCGCGCATGCTTTTCGGCTCAAGCTGCCACGCAGGCGGAACCGGCTTTATGTTCTCGCGCGAAATTATGCACAGAAATCGCGGCTGGAAATTCCATCTTCTTACCGAAGACCTTGAGTTTACAATGGATTCGATTTTGCATGGCGACAAAGTTGGTTACTGCGGCTCGGCAGTGCTTTACGACGAGCAGCCAGTGTCGTTCAGGCAAAGTTGGAGGCAGCGACTTCGCTGGAGTAAAGGCTTTTTGCAAGTATTCCGCTACTACGGAGCCGCTCTTATACGCCACGGTATTCGAGAACGCGATTTTTCGTCCGTGGACTTTACGCTTATGCTTTGCCCGTTCATGGTGTTGGCGATTGTGCGATTAATTTTAGGATTCGTGTTCGCTGCCTTCGGATTCGTAACGTGGACTAGCCAAATTGAGTCCTCGCTAAACCTCATAACCACTACTGTTACAAGCGTTTTTGGAATGATGGTGTTCGTGTCGCTTACGATTTTAGTTGAGCACGATAAACTTGGGGCCACGAATAAGGAGCTATTTGCGTACGCTCTTAGCTTCCCGATTTTTATGCTTTCGTACGTGCCTATTGCGTTCCAAGCTATTTTCTCCAAAAGTGAGTGGAAGCCGATTCAGCACACCGGTCACTGATTTGGTGTGGTGTGTGCGGCAGCAAGGTGGGAGGCTTGCTGAACAATTGCGGGTATGAGATAATAGAAGCCCTGGTGTAAACGTGCAATTGCGCAATTAAAGTGGCGCAATACGTGCGTTTATCTGTATGTTGCGAGGTTTATATGGTAGATTCTGTTCCAGTTTTTGGCGCAAACACTTACGCCGCTGACAGCGAAGAAGTTCCAGCGGTTTCTATTCGCGGATTTGTTAAGACTTTTGGCAAGAAAGTTGCTGTAGATAATCTTTCGCTAGATATTCCAGCAGGATCCTTCTATGGATTAGTAGGCCCTAATGGTGCTGGCAAAACTACTACGATTAAAATGCTTACGGGCTTGCTTATGCCAGATGCTGGCTCGGCTTCGATTTTTGGCAACGATGTTTGGAGTGACGTAAATAGCGCTAAGCGCGCAATCGGTTTAATGCCTCAAGCAGACGAGATTTTTAAGACGATTACGGGCCTTCAGCTTTTAACATACGCTGGCATGCTTCGCGAGATGAGCCGCGCAGAATCCGTAAAGCGCGCAAACGACTTGCTTTCTGCTTTCGACTTAACAGAAGCTGCAAACACTATGGTTTCTGACTATTCAACTGGTATGACTAAGAAGATTTGCCTTGCAACAGCAATGATTCACAGCCCTCGCGTGCTTGTGTTGGACGAGCCTTTTGAGGCGGTTGATCCTGTTTCTAGCGCAAATTTGAAGGATATTCTCGCCGAGTATGTTTCTACTGGCGGCACGGTGATTATTTCTTCGCATGTTATGGAATTGGTTGAAAAAATGTGCTCGCACGTGGCGATTATTAACGAAGGTCATGTTGCAGCTTCTGGCACTCTTGAAGAGGTGGCTCAGGGCAAGGATCTTGAAGATCGATTCCTGGAGCTTGTTGGCGGACGTCACGCTGCTGCGCGCATCGACTGGCTTAACGGTGGCAATAGCGAAACACCAATCGCAAGTAATTACAACGCGTAACGAAAGGTGGTAAGTAATCATGTCTATGATTTTTACAATGGTTCGCCTTCGCTGGGCGCTTACTTTTTCTGTTATGCGAAAGTCGAATTGGCAAAAAATTGGCTTTGGTATAGTTATTGTTTTTGGACTTGCGCTTATATGCGCTCTTGGTTTTGCTGGCTGGCAAACTGGCAAGTACATTGGTCCAGGAATGATTGCAGATACTAAAAATTGGCAGGAATTCCAACTTGCTCCAATAATGGTTATGTCGATTGTGTCAATTTTTACGCTGTTTATGAACCTGTTTATGTTAGGCAGCGACACAACACTAAAATCGCGCAGTTTTGCGCTTTACGGCATTCCTTACGTAAAGCAGCAAGCTGGCATGCTTCTTGGCTCTCTTTTTGGAGCATTTTCAATAAGCTGCACAATCGCGCTTGCTTTGTGGTCTTTAGCGTACAGAAGCTTTGGAATTGTGCCAGTTTTAGTCAGCGTAATTGCAGCTCCGCTTTACGTTGTAACAATCGTGTCTTTAAGCAAAATGCTTATTGAGCTTTTGGATACTATTTTAATAAACAAGCATTCAAGAAACATTTTTTACTTTGCTATTTTTATAGCGTATATGATTTTTGTTGCCACTGTGAATATTGGTAACAAAAATCCAAGCGGAATTGTGTTTGGCTTCGGTTTTTGTGCTGCGTCCGCTTTTACGCCATTAAGTGCGGCTATCGCTTTGCCGCTTGACGCTATTAATGGCAATTGGTTTGCGCTTGTTATTCGCTTCTTTATTTGCGTTGTAACGATTGCTGTTTGCTTTGCAATCTCTGTGTTCTGCGCAAAGTTAGAGCCAAAGTTGCTTCGCGGAGAGCAAAAAACAGTTGTTAAAACTAAGGGAATTGGCTTATTTGCAGCAGTTCCAGACAACACAGTCGGTGCGATTATTGCTCGAATTGTTAGCGTTATGAGAGGAGATATGCGTCAACTGTTTTTGCTTCTTATGCCGCTTTTTATGCTGTTTGTTTCAACTGCAAGTGGCTTTGGTGGCAGAGGCTTTAAGGGCATGGCAGATGGATTAGGCGTTTCTAACTGGATGATGTATGCTGCTTTGCTCATAGGCATGGTTGTTGGAAACAATATTGCATACGATGGCACAGCTTTTACTATGCACGCGATTATTGGCGTAAAAGGTTTGCACGATCGATTAGCGCATGCAATAGTTTGGTCCGTGCTTTGCGCTGTGTACTTTGCAATTCTTGGAATAGGGGTTTACGTTTTCCTTTTCTTCGTAGCAAATGTTAAGCAAAATGTGAATGCAGTTATGTTCCAAACTCTTTCTCCAATTGGAGTAGCTTTTGCGACCATAGGCATTGGCTTAATTTCTTCGTGCGTTGCAATGTACCCTGTAGCGTCAATCGAAAAGCCATTTTCTAGGCCGCAAGGTTCTGCAGGCGCTAGATCTTTTGCTCCAATAGGTTTTTCGCTTCTTTCTGCAGTATGCATGATTCCGTCTATTGCTGCAGTTATTGCGTTTATGATTCTTGCGCCGCAACTGCTGTGGATTGCAAGCATTCTGTTTGTAGTAAACGGATTGATTGTGCTGGCTGTTGGCGTAATTCTTGGCGGCAAAGTAATGGATAAGCGCATGATTCGCATTGTAGAAAACTTGCGCAGATTCTCGTCTATTACTGCGTAACTTACGCACGCTTTGTTGCAAGCGCAATGTATAGTTAAGCGCGGTATTTGCAATCGATTTAAAGGTGTGCTCGCATGGAAAGTAGTAAAGGCTCAAACGATGCCTTAAATACTCCTAATGCAAGCACACCAAAATCGAGCGATTTCATAGAACCAGTCGATTCCCTAAAATCAATCGATTCTAAAAAACCAAGCAAATACGCTGCTATGGTTTTAAGAAGCCAGTATCCATCTCGTTGGCGTTTTCTTATTGCAAGTTTGGCTGCAATACTTAGCCTTGTGATTATGGCTACTTATGTTTCGCTTGACGTATGCGATATTTTGCCAGGTCCTCTAACTTTGCGCTTGCAACACAAATCAACTGTCGTGTCTTCTCCTCGCGCTTTATTGCGTGCGCAATCTTTAGCAAAAGGTGCGTCTTACGGAAAGCCAATTAATCGCGAGCAATCTCAGAAGCTTATTGACGCTTTAATTGCCGATCCTTCAATAAGTGATAATACTTCTGTAGTAATCATGGATGCTAATGGAAGTGTGATTGCTTCTCACGAAGCGAATACTCCTCGAGAACCTGCGTCAACTCTTAAAACCCTAACTGCAGCAGTTGCTTCAAGAACTTTGGATATGGGTTCAACTCTTGATACTCAAGTATTTTTGCAGCCTAAATCAGCTAAAAATTCTGAGCAATCTTCCGGCTCAAAGTCCGGCTCAAACTTACGTAAAATTGTGCTTCGTGGCAATGGTGATATGCTTCTTGGCGTTGGTGAAAACGATTGGTCTCACGTAAACGGTAGGGCTGGTTTAACAACTTTAGCTAAAAGAACTGCATCCGCCTTAAAACTCGATAATATTCACGAAGTTTCTCTTTCGCTTGATGATTCGCTTTTTGGTGCAAAGCGCGCTCCTGCTCTCGTTTACGAAACGGATACTGAGCGACGTTTTTATGCCGAAACTTCATCTATGGCTATTGACGACGCTCGCCAGCGTAATCTTCAAATTCTTGGTATTGATGCCGATGCAATAACAGATTTTCCGCTTTCGGATCCTCATCCTGCTTTAAGCGTAGGCCAAGTCTTTGCAAGGCTGCTTATTAAGCAAGGAATTAAAGTACGAAATTATTCCGATAAAACAGATAAAAAAGCGGAAAATTCTACTGAAAATTCCTCGGATAGCGGCAAAAATTCCAAAAATAAAAATAAGTCGGAAGATTCTCAAAATCCTGAAATTGAAGTAAGCGAGACGCGCACGCTAATATCCAAAAATTCGCGTCTTCTTGCGCAAGTTTCTTCAGCGCCTCTTAATGAAGTTATGTCTTATATGCTTCGACTTTCAGATAACACTTTAGCGGAAGAATTTGGTCGTTTAACTGCTATTGCGGCTCATAAAAGCAATTCTCCGGAAGGCGCGGTTCAAGCGGTAGAAGAAGGCTTGCATAAGCTTAAAATCAGCACTCGCGGATTGCATATGTCTGATTGCTCGGGATTATCTCCAAAATCTCATGTTCTTGTTACAACTTTGGCAGAAGTTCAAGTGCTAAATATTAAGGCAGATTCTGGGGGAGCTGCTTCTTCTGAAGGATTGTCCTTGCCGGGCTTAGTTGGTACTTCTCGAAAGCGTTTGGCAGATGAGTCTGCAGCAGGACTTTTGCGCGTAAAAACCGGTTCCTTAAGCGAAGTAAGTTCCATGTCTGGAAATGTATCTCGAAAAAGCGGCGGCGTTTTAACTTTCGCTGTTGTTGCAAATCAGCCACACGATTTTTGGGGAGCCTTCGTTGCGATTAACAAATTCATGGCTCAGCTTCCAAACCTCTAATATTTTGCTTGGTTATTTTTTGCTTGGTTATTTTCTGCTACTAATAGCGCTAAACTAGACGATATGGTTTACTCATCTCGCATGCGCGCAGGTATTGGAGCAATAAAACGCTGTTTTGACGAATTGCAATTATTTGAACAAGATTCTTGCTTTTTAGAACATGGCAATCATGAAGCGAATGAGAATGCGCCGCTAGTTTTGGTTGCATGCTCTGGAGGCAGAGATTCGCTTGCTCTTACAGCGCTTAGTGCTATTGTTTGTGCGTCTCGAGGTCTTCGTTGTGCAGTTGTAATCGTGGATCATCACATGCAAGCGCATTCAACAGAAATCGCCAAAGAAGCTGCAAACCGTTGCGTTCAAGTTGGAGTGGATCGCAAATATGTGTACCTTGAATCAGTGAATGTTAAAGATTCAGGCGAAGGTGAGGAGTCTGCGGCTCGAAGTGCAAGATACGAGGCGATTATAAAAGTTGCAAATGCTAATAAAGCAGCAGTAGTTTTACTAGCTCACACGGCGAACGATCAAGCAGAAACCGTGCTTATGGGATTAAAAGATTCAGCAGGATTAGAAGCAGTTGCTGGAATGAAAGCAATTACGCAACGTCAAAACGTGCGTTTTGCGCGGCCTCTTATTGAACTTACTCGAGAAGACACAACAGGAATTTGCGAAGATTTGGGAATCGCATGGTGGGATGATCCTACGAATGGCGATAATATTTCAAAAACGCAAGAGCTTTGCGAAAATTACCCTTTGCGCTCTAGAATTCGCCACACGCTTATGCCGTACCTTTCGCACTTTTTAAAAGCAAATATGGTGACTTTACTTTCTAAAGGTGCAAAACTTGCGCAAGATGATCTTGATTATATTAATTCAAAAGTTGACGAAGCTTATTCAAAAGTAACTATTATTGACGAAAATGAGCAAATCGTAAGCTTAGAAGCAAAAAAATTAGAGCAATATCATCCTGCGATTCGCCGGAGGATAATAGCAAGAGCATTAACAGCGCTTTGTCTGCGTTTCTCGTCTAGTCATGTACAAGCAATTGACGAACTTTGCACAAATTGGCACGGGCAGAAGCCTTTTTCTCTTCCAAACCATTACGAGGCGTCAAGGCGCGCCAAGTATATCGTCATTCGTTTATGCAAAGATAGTGAACATGCAAATTGCAGATATACGAGATGACATCGACTATGAATTAATCACTCACGAAGACCTTATGAAGCGTATTCGTGAAGTTGCCAAGCAAGTGAGCGAAGATTACAAAAACAGTAATATTTTGCTTGTTGCTGTTCTTAAGGGAGCTGTTAATACTCTCGCAGTATTTTCGCAAGAACTTAGCATCAACGCTCCAATGGACTTTATGAGCTTGTCAAGCTACGGCAGTGGCACTCAAACAAGCGGGCAGATTAAGGTTCGTGAAGATTTAAGTACTGACGTGCGTGGGCGTGACGTGCTGATTGTTGAGGATATTGTTGACTCAGGTCGCACATTGGCTTGGTTAGTGGATGAGCTTAAAAGCCGCGGAGCTAACAGTGTAAAAGTTTTTGCTTTACTAAGTAAGCCAGCACGACGCGAAGTAGAAGTGCAAATCGACTATTCGGGATTTGAAATTCCTGACGCATTCGTAGTCGGTTTCGGAATGGACTACGATGAGCGTTACCGCAATTTAAACAGCATTGCGGTTCTAAAACCATCCGTGTATGGCGCTTAATTAATTACAAAATTCTTACTAAAACTTATTAAAAATATTAAGAATTTTTATATAGGGAGTTTGAAAGGAGCCTTATTACATGGGCGCTTCTCCTATGATGCCTAACGGCCCGATGGGCGGTTCTGGGCGCGGAAACAACGGTAACAATCCGTTCCTTAATCCGCGAAACCCTAGGAATTCTCAAAATAACGGCAATCAAGGCAAGAATAATAAAAATAACAATAGCGAAAACAACAATAACGGTTCGCGCCGCCAGTTCTGGCAGTCGCCATGGACGTGGATTGTGCTAATCGTGCTGCTTGCTGTTGTTGGATTCCAAATGTTTGCGCGTGGTGGCGCACAAACTATCGATACTCAAGATGGTTTTGAGCTGCTGAATTCGCATAAAGCAAACTACGCGGAAATTATTGACAATAAGCAGTTGGTTAAGCTTACGCTTGATGCTCCGTTTAAGAAGTACGATAAGCGCAATAAGCAGGATCGTGACTTTGGCAAAGATGTGCAATTCTACTACACATTGGCTCAAGGTAAATCTGTTGTGCAGGAAGTTGAGAAAGCTAAGCCTGCAAATGGTTGGACTGCAAGCTTGCAATCTCAAGGTATTTTCTCGTATCTTATTACTTCGCTTGTGCCAATATTATTCTTCCTTGGCATGATTTGGTTCATGTTTAGTCGTATTGGCGGCGCTGGCGGTAGCATGCTTGGCATGGGCGGCGGCCGCGGACGAGGAAAGCTTTTGGAAGGCCAAACGCCTAAGACTAAGTTTGCTGATGTTGCTGGCGAGCAGGCTGCTGTGGAAGAAGTTGAAGAAATTAAGGACTTCTTAAAGGATCCTTCTCGATACAAGGCTTTGGGTGCGCGTATTCCTCGAGGCGTGCTTCTTTACGGCCCTCCAGGAACCGGTAAAACGTTACTTGCTCGCGCAATTGCTGGCGAAGCTGGCGTACCATTCTACGCAATGGCTGGTTCGGACTTCGTTGAGATGTTCGTTGGCCTTGGTGCTTCCCGTGTTCGTGAGCTTTTTGACGAAGCTAAGAAGAATGCTCCTGCAATCATCTTTATTGATGAGATTGATGCTGTTGGTCGTCGTCGCGGAAGTGGCATGACTGGTGGTCACGATGAGCGCGAGCAGACGCTTAATCAGCTTCTTGTGGAAATGGATGGTTTCGACAACGATACTAATTTGATTATTATTGCTGCAACTAACCGTCCAGATGTGCTTGATTCTGCACTTTTGCGCCCGGGTCGTTTTGATAGGCAAGTTGCTGTTGAAGCTCCTGATTTGGAAGGCCGCGAGGCAATTTTGAAGGTTCACGCAAAGGGCAAGCCTTTCGTTCCAGACGTTGATCTTCATATGGTTGCTGTGCGCACTCCTGGTTTTACGGGTGCTGATTTGGCTAACGTACTTAACGAAGCTGCTTTGCTTTGCGCTCGTTCAGGCGCGCAATATATTGATAACCGCGCTATTGATGAGGCTATTGATCGCGTGCAAGCAGGTCCTCGCAGAAAGTCTAAGGGCATGGCTTTGGACGAGTTGCGCAATACCGCTTACCACGAGGGTGGTCACGCTTTGGTTGCTGCAGCTTTGCATAATACGGATCCTGTTACTAAGGTGACGATTTTGCCTCGCGGACACGCACTCGGCTACACTGCAGTGATGCCAACTACGGATCGCTACTCTCAGTCTCGTAACGAATTGCTTGATCAAATGGCTTATGCTATGGGCGGTCGTACTGCTGAAGAAGTGGTGTTCCACGATCCAACAACCGGTGCTTCTAACGATATTGAAAAAGCTACGGCTATTGCTCGAAAGATGGTTGTTGAATTTGGTTTCTCTGCAAAGCTTGGCGCTGTTAAGTGGATGGATGCAGACGACGATTCTTCCGGTTCACTTGATTCTTTGCAACCGCGCAAGTTCTCGAATCGTACTGCTGAAGTAATTGACGATGAAGTTCATAAGCTTATTGAAACTGCTCATACTGAAGCGTGGGAGATTATTAACAATAATCGCGACGTATTAGATGAGCTTGTTCGTCAGTTGCTTGAAAAAGAAACGCTTAACGAGAAGGAGCTTAAGGAAATCTTTAGTAAGATTCGAAAAGCTCCGGAGCGTACTCTTTGGCTTTCTAACGATCAGCGTCCGGATTCTAATATTCCGCCTGTTGAAATTCCGGAAAGTTTAAAGCGAAACGTGGCTGGCAAGACGGAGGCTGGTAAGACTGAGGCTGCAGAAACGCAAGCTGCTGCTGGAGCTGAGTCTGCTGCCGAAACGCAAGCTGCTGAAACGCAAGAATAATCTAATAAAATAATCTAATAAACGCTGATAGCAATACTTTTTGTTATCAGCGTTTATTGTTATATATAAAAAAGAAGCAATTATTGGTAGTGGTAGTAGTAGTATCTATTCAAATCGCAAATAAGCTTACGGTTATGCTGTTAGGCTACGGAGAACAGGAGAAGACATGGATACAGTGCGTATATCCGGCATTCGGCCTAAAGGTGAAGATGTAGTTATAGGACTTTACTACAACATATTCATTGACGTGAGTCTAAAACTAAATTTAGATAGGGCATTAAACGGCAATGAAACTGGCGCAATCGATATTCCGCAAATTTCGGATCGACTTGCTTTTATGCTTCGCCGATGCGAAAAAGACGATGAGATTATAGATCATCCAACTATTGCGCTTGAGCTTATTGCGAATTCTGTTGCGGACTCAGTAATGCGAACGTGGCAGATTTTGGAAGCCGATATTACGGTTCATGCTTCTTTAAGAAGCGATTATTACGGTTTACAAAGCAATGTGGACGACGTGTCTTTGAGCTTGCATCGTGTTTCTAATAATAATTTTGAAGAGCCTACTGCAATTCCGGAACCGGCTGCTCGAGCTGCATTCCGAAGTGGCGACATAGTTATTGACGAAGATGCGGAAGGTGAACTCGCAGACTTTTATCGTTCGCTTATTGAGGAAAATAGGCAAGAAAAACAGCGCAGGGAAGACGAGGAAGCTGCTGCCGCTGCACAAGCTGCTATTTATATAGCAAACGCTGCAGCTGACGATAATCTAAATTCCGGTGCTGTCGGTGATGACGGTAATAGTGAAGATACTGCAGATAGTGCAAAATATGAAGACGGCACAAAACGCTGTACCGATCTTGTTAAAAACGAAAGCAATTCGCCACTTTTTGGCATATGCCCGCTTCCAATGAAAACAATTGGAGTCGTTGCAATGAAGGGTGTTGCCAAAGATAGTACGCGTTCTGCTATGCTGAGAACAGTTGCAATGCTTGAGCAGGATAGAGACTCTCGTGTTGAAGGCGTGTCGGCATTATATGTTGATAATGAGCTTGACGGCGACTACTACACGGCTGTACTTACCCTGTCTTCTAGCGGCGACGAGTATGAATTGTTAAGTTTCGTTCGTGCTGTTTCTTCTTTGCATAGAGATGAAGTTACAGTGCGAGTGTTTGGAGTGCGTTCATATAACGCGCCTGCAACTGAAACTAGAACAATTGATACAGAAGGATTACCGCAGGAAATGGCAAAAATGGTGATGGTGAATCCTAAAACACCAGAGCTTATGCCATGGATGCAAATTGAGTCCGATGCGGCTTTGGATAAAAGTCCAGTTTCGTATTCGCTAGCGTTGTCTATGGATACTCAAACCGTTGGCGTATACTCAGAGAAGTGGCTTATAGGGGATGATTACTAATGAAAGCGTATCGCACACCTTGGTGGTATCTGGTACTTGGACTTTTATTTGGCTTTGTACTGGGTGCGTTTTTGGTATCATCAACTGAGTCTAGCGCAATGTCTTTGGCTGGAGCGCCGTGGGTTGTTGTGGCAATAATGGTGATTGCTGGAATCGTGACGTTTGTTATGGCTTGGCAGACGCGTCAAAGCGTAAGCGATAAAGCTAAGAAGAAGAATAATAAGCGTCTTAATCCGCAATTTGCTGTGGCTGCTCTTATGCTGTCGAAGTCTTTGGGAATGGCGGGCGCTATTTTATGCGGATGGTATGTTGGTCAATTGTTAATGAGTTTGCCGCATAGTGAAATAACGCTTTATAGTTCTGTGATTCGAGAATGCGCTATCGCAGGTTTTGTGTGCTTTGTAGATATGCTTGTTGGCATTTTGGGCGAGTGGTTCTGCCAGTTGCCTCCGGAAGATGGTCCTGAAGCTGCAGCTAATAAAGCAAATCGCACTACCGCAACTTGCTAATTTACGAAGCAGCAACTTGCTAATTTACGAATCGAAAGATAATCGAAAGCAAATATAAAGCGAATCGAAAGTAGATTTAGTAGATTTAGTAGATTTAGTAGATTTATTGAATAAACGCTGGAATTTCAACGTTTTAAGGATGGTATATTACTTTGGCTGAATTTATCTATCAGATGATTAAAGCGCGTAAGTCTTACGGAGACCGCGTAATTCTCGACGACGTTACTTTAAGCTTCCTGCCGGGCGCAAAAATCGGCGTTGTTGGACCGAACGGCATGGGCAAGTCGACGCTGCTGAAAATTATGGCAGGACTGGAGAATGTTACGAATGGTGAGGCTTCTCTTACTCCTGGCTATACTGTAGGTATTTTGCAGCAGGAGCCGCCGCTGGACGAAACTAAGACGGTTGGCGAAAATATTAAAATGGCTTTTGGTGAAATTGCGCAAAAAGTGGCGCGTTTTAACCAAATCGGCGAAGAAATGGCAAATCCTGACGCTGATTTTGATGCCTTAATGGAAGAAATGGGCAAGCTGCAAACCGAAATTGATGCAGCAAACGGATGGGATTTGGATTCGCAACTTGAGCAAGCAATGGATGCTTTGCAGTGCCCGGATCCGGATTCTCCTGTTTCCGTGTGCTCAGGCGGTGAGAGGCGTCGAGTGGCATTGTGCAAGCTTTTGCTTGAAGCACCAGACTTGCTTCTTTTGGACGAGCCTACGAACCACTTGGATGCGGAATCTATTTTGTGGTTGGAACAGTTCCTACACAAGTATGAAGGCGCTGTTATTGCCGTAACGCACGATCGTTACTTTATGGACAACGTTGCAGAGTGGATTTGCGAAGTTGACCGCGGCCAGCTTTACCCATACAAGGGCAACTATTCCACGTACTTGGAAACCAAAGCCAAGCGTATGGAAATTCAGGGCGCTAAGGATGCCAAGCTTGCTAAGCGTTTGAAGAATGAACTCGACTGGGTGCGCAGTTCGCCGAAGGCTCGCCAAGCAAAGAACAAGGCGCGTTTGGAGCGTTACGACCAGATGGAGCAGGAAGCACGCAATTCCAAGAAGCTCGACTTTTCCGAAATTCAGATTCCAGCAGGTCCACGCTTGGGTTCGCAAGTTTTGGAAGCAAAGCATATTCACAAGGCTTTTGGCGACCGCGTGCTGATCGACGACTTGTCGTTTACGTTGCCGCGTAACGGTATTGTTGGCGTGATTGGCCCGAACGGTGTTGGTAAGTCAACGCTTTTCAAGACGATTGTGGGCTTGGAACCGCTTTCTGGCGGCGAGCTTATTGTTGGCGACACTGTAAAGATTTCTTACGTTGACCAGAATCGTGCAGGCTTGGATCCAAACAAGAACTTGTGGGAAGCTGTTTCCGGCGGACTCGATTATATTGAGGTTGCAGGAGTTGAAATTCCGACGCGAGCATACGTTGCAAGCTTTGGTTTTAAGGGTTCGGATCAGCAAAAGCTTACGGGAGTGCTTTCCGGCGGCGAGCGAAACCGTTTGAACTTGGCTTTGACGCTTAAGCAGGGCGGAAACTTGCTGCTTCTCGATGAGCCTACTAACGATTTGGACGTTGAGACTTTGGAAAGCTTGGAAAATGCTCTGATTGAATTCCCAGGCTGCGCTGTTGTGGTTTCGCACGATCGCTGGTTCCTTGACCGCGTTGCAACGCATATTCTTGCTTGGGAAGGTGATGACGAGAATCCTGCGAAGTGGTACTGGTTCGAAGGAAACTTCCAAGCGTACGAAGAAAATAAGATTGCGCGCTTAGGTGAGGAAGCTGCTCGTCCGCATCGTTTGCATCGTAAGCTTACGCGATAGTTAGCGGTAGTTTTAGTTTTGCGCGCTTGCTCGCTTTGGTGAGCTTGCGCGCTTTTTTGCTTTGGTGTGGCGCGAGTTTCCTTAATGTGGCGCGAGTTCTTGGGGATTGTTATTTGATTGTGCGGCGCTTGTGCTAGGCTCAGTTAGTTCACGGTTTGAAATTTAAGTTTTGAATACACATCTTTTACGAAAGGCTATTGTGCCGCATACTCATAATGCTGCGTCTCATCAAAAGCGAGGCGCGAAGAATACTAAATCTACTATCGCAAAAAACAGCGCAAAAAACAGCGCAAAAAACAGCGCAAAAAATGCGAAGACTACTATCGCAAATAATATGAAAAATAGTAGCGCAAAGAAGTCCGCAAAAAAGCGCAATCCATTTGAATATCAAGGGAATCATAAGAATCACGGAGTAAAGAGCGGATCTAATAACGCCTATAATCACTCTTCTAATCATTCCTCTAATCACGAATTTAATGCGCGCAGAGAGCGCAATCGTAAGGCAGAAAAGGCGCGTGAAAAGGCGCGTCAGAAAGCTTTGCGCTACGAGGAGACGGCAATTCGCGACGCTGAGCAGGATTTCGCTAATAAAGAAAATAGTAGGAAAGAAAATAGTAAGAAAGATTTTGCTAAGAAAGATTTCGCTAAAAAAGATTTCGCAAATCAAGAAAATACTAAGAAAGATTTCGCTAAAAACGATAAATCTTCTCAAAATTCAGTAATAATTCCGGATTCCGCAGTAGATTCTCGCGAAAATTACGAAGACGACGTAACTTTTGCGCAACTCGGTGTGCAGGAACCGCTTGTGGAAGTGTTGCGCGCGGATGGCAAAACCACAGCCTTCCCAATTCAGCAGGCCACGCTTCCGGATTCCTTGCGCGGCGCGAATATTCTTGGGCGTGGTCGCACTGGAAGCGGAAAAACTTTAGCATTTTCGATTCCGCTGGTTGCGCGTTTGGCGGAAAATTTCGTCGATTTAATTAAAACCGGCAAAAAGCGTAACCAAAACGAAAGTGGCGATATTCCGGCTCCTCGCGCAATGATTCTTGCGCCAACTCGCGAGCTTGTGCACCAAATTGACGACGTAATCGCCCCTCTTGCTGCCGCTTACGGCATGAAAACTGTAACAGTGTACGGCGGCGTGCGATACCAGCGTCAGGTATCGCAGCTTAAGCAGGGTGCGCAAATTGTGCTTGCTTGCCCGGGTCGTTTGGAAGATTTGCTTCGCCAGGGTGCGTTGACTCTTGAAAAGGTGATGGTAAGCGTTCTTGACGAGGCTGACGAAATGGCAGACATGGGCTTTTTGCCAGCTGTGACGCGACTTCTTGAGCAGGTGGCGCCGGACGGGCAGCGAATGCTGTTTTCTGCAACGCT
Organism: Gardnerella sp. CCPDSM; assembly: GCF_056754715.1. Taxonomy (NCBI): domain Bacteria; kingdom Bacillati; phylum Actinomycetota; class Actinomycetes; order Bifidobacteriales; family Bifidobacteriaceae; genus Gardnerella; species Gardnerella sp. CCPDSM. The sequence continues at coordinate 5,544 of NZ_JBQEQO010000003.1, read as the reverse complement.
TGATAAGCAAGTTTCTACTCTTGTAAATCGATTCCTTCCAGATGCAGTTGTTCATGCGGTAGATGATGCGGATTCGCAAGTTGACACTATGACGCATCACATTTTTGCAGTGTCTGCTGGAGATAAGTACGAGGTTTTGCGAACTCTTGCTTCTGGGTGCAAGCGCTCCATATTCTTTACGCGCACAAAGTATCAGGCGAAGAATATGGCGAAAAAGTTCGTGCAACAGGGCATTCCTGCAGTTGATTTGCAAGGTAATTTGTCGCAAAATCAGCGCGATCGGCATTTGGCAGTATTTGCGGAAGGCTTGGTTCGCGTGCTTGTTGCTACGGATGTGGCGGCGCGAGGCATTGATATTAGTGACGTTGCGCTGGTTGTGCAAACGGAGCCGCCGGAGGATCCAAAGTCGTTCTTGCACCGTTCGGGTCGTACCGCTCGCGCAGGCGAAGAAGGTGACGTGGTAACTCTAGTGCTGCCGAACCAAAAGCGAGCTGCGCATATGATGCTTCGTAGAGCTGGAATTCATGCGAAGGCGGAGGATGTGAATCCTGCTTCGCCGATTTTGCGCGAAATTGTGGGGGAGGCTGCGGAGCTTCAGGAAGGGTGGAGTATGCCGGAGCCTGAGCAGCAGAAGCGCAAGGGGCGCGGACGTGGACGCGGGCACGGGCGCGGGCACGGGCACGGCGGAAGAAGTCGCGAGCGCAGTGAGCGCAGTAATCGCGGCGGAAGAGATCGCAATCGCAGTGAGCGCAGTAATCGTGTGGAGCGCGAACAGGCACCGCGAAAGTAGCTACATTTGCCGGGAATTTTCCGGCAAATGTAGTCAAAACAGACTAGCAGAGACTCGCGCGCAGATTGGTTACTGCATTAGAGCCTCATTTCGCACATCTTCCGACCTTAGCGCAGTACGCCAACTGCACCAGTGTCCGATAATCACCAACCAGAGTCCCTGGTGCAGTAAGCGTACTGCACCAGTGTCTCAAAACAAGCGAAATGAGACCCTCACGCAGAACCGTACTGCACTAGTGTCTCAAAACAAGCGAAATGAGACACTCACGCAGAACCGTACTGCACTAGTGTCTGAAGAATGGCCAGCGCGCTTTTGTGTACTTACACTCAACCTAAGTACACAAAACCGAGGAAAATCTCCGGCAAATGTTCCATGGAAGCGCGAAAGTGATTATTACTATACGTGCGTGTATAAAAAATAACGCAATCTCGCTAAATGCGGACAATTACTTTACATGTGCGTAAAGAAACTGTCGCCGCTTTACTTGCTTACGTGCTTACTTGCTTTGGCCCTTGCCAAATGCACGCAACTGAACGCCATTCCAATCTGTGCTTACAGTTAAAGGCGTTGCGGCGTTCATGCCTGCGGTTTTAGCGGCTGATTGCACGGTGCTAGAACTTGGGGAACCTTCGCGCCCTGGCTTTGGAGTAAGAACCCACATAGGCGCATCGTCGTCAAGCATATTTGTGGCGTCCATAATGGTGTCTGCAAGCTCGTCTTCGTCGTCGCCGTCGCGCCACCAAATAATCACGCCATCAACAGCAGCATCGTAGTCCTCGTCCACCAGTTCTTCGCCGGTGAGTTTCTCGATGCTTTCACAAATTGTTTCGTCAACATCATCGTCCCAGAGCCATTGTTGAACAATGTCACCTGGCTGGAATCCGAATTCCTGTGCATGCTGAAAAGCTATCTGTTCCACGTGACTCAATATATCAAAGCGCCACGAAGTGCGCGCCCGCAACGGCGTGTATTGCACTTACATCAGTTCCTTATTGCTTATCAATTACGACACACCAGGACACGCCTCAAAAATCGCGCATGTGACATAAATCACTACATATAGTTGGTCATCTTTGCACTTTGCCCTAGATATTGGGCATGAGTTGGACTATAGTAGAGCAGGTTGTTAGAAGTAGTTCCCACGTTTGCAACGAGAGAATTGCGAGAAGGAACGGTATTGGAGAAAGGTCTGTACTGATGCAGGTTTTGGAAGAAACTGATGTCAAAAGCGCAGAAGTTAGCATGGAATTTAGCATGGATAATAGTGTTGCTGAAGCTCCAGTTTCCCGCGTGCAGGTCGAGAAGCGTGATGGTCGCGTAGTTGATTTTGATCCGCTGAATATCATTATGGCTATTAAGGCTGCTTTTAAGGATTTGGGCAAGGAAGTCGGTCCGCAAGAAGAGCAGATGATTCGCAATATTTCGGATCATATTGAAGCCGAAATTCAAGATCGTTACAATGGCCCTGCAAAAATCGAGGATATCCAAACGCTTGTTGAGCACGGTCTTATTGAAAATCATCTTTATGAGGTTGCTCGCTGCTACACGAGCTACCGTTTGAACCGCGACATCGATCGCGCGAAAGCTACCGATATTAACGAAGCTGTGAATCGCCTCGTAAATCGTGACGAAACGCTTGTGCGCGAAAACGCAAATAAAGATTCCAATGTTTACGCAACTCAGCGCGATCTTCTTGCAGGCGCTGTTTCCAAGGCTTCCGCGTTCTCTATGCTTCCTCACGCAGTTTCTAACGCGCATATGAAGGGCGATATTCACTTCCACGACGCTGATTATTCGCCATTTACTTGCATGAGCAACTGTTCTCTTCCTGATTTTGGCGACATGCTTGCTAAGGGTTTTGCGCTTGGTAACGCAATGATGGACAGCCCGAAGTCTATTGGCACTGCTGCAACTCAGGTTACGCAGATTATTAAGGATATTGCTGGCGCGCAGTACGGCGGACAGACGGTTAATCGCACTGATGAAATGCTTGAGCGTTACGCTAAGTGCGATTATGACAAGAATCTTGCTATGGCACACGCAATGATTCCTGATTCCACGCCAATTCAAGTCGCAAAAGATATGATTGATGGCCTGAAGGCGCAGGAGCCTAAGAATCTTCACTGCTCCGACAGGGATCCGCTTCCTGCTGATACTCCTTTTGACGAGAATTTGAGTGAGCTTGATCAAATTCGTGAGATTTACGCGAAGATTATGACGCGTAAAGCTATTTACGATGCTATGCAAACTATGGAATACCAAATTAATTCCAACCGTGTTTCTAACGGTCAGACTCCGTTCGTAACAGTTGGTTTTGGCTTGGGTACGTCTTGGTTTGCTCGCGAAATTCAGCGCGCTATTTTGCTTAATCGTATTCGCGGCCTCGGCAAGGATCGTCATACTGCTATCTTCCCTAAGCTTGTGTTTACTATTAAGCACGGTGTAAATGCGGACCCAGGCGATCCGAATTACGATTTGAAGCAGCTTGCGCTTGAGTGCTCTACTAAGCGCATGTATCCGGATGTTGTGTTCTACGAGAATATTGTTAAGATTACCGGCTCCTTTAAGGCTCCTATGGGTTGCCGTTCCTTCCTTCAGGGTTGGATTGATCCAAAGACTGGCAAAGATGTTGAAGACGGCCGCATGAATCTTGGCGTTGTAACTGTTAACATGCCGCGTATTGCTCTTGAATCTCACGGCGATGTGACTCGCTTCTGGAAGCTTTTCGACGAGCGTATGGAAGTTGCTCACCAGGCTTTGCGATTCCGCATTATGCGTTGCAAGCAGGCAACTCCTGTGAACGCTCCAACGTTGTTCCGCTACGGTGCTTTTGGCCGTTTGGAAGCTAATGAAAGCGTTGATCAGCTGTTCCGTAACGAGCGCGCTACAGTTTCGCTTGGTTACATTGGCTTGTACGAAACTACTGCAGTGTTCTTTGGTAAGGATTGGATGAAGGATCACAGCTGGAATGAGGATGGTAAGCAGTTTGCGCTTTCTTTGGTGCGCCGCATGAATAAGCTTTGCCAGCAGTGGTCGAAGGCGGAAGGCTACCACTATTCCGTTTACTCAACTCCTGCTGAGTCTTTGACTGACCGCTTTAACCGCATGGATCGTCAGAAGTTCGGCCGCATTGAAGGCGTTACCGATCACGACTTCTACACCAACTCCTTCCATTACCCGGTTTGGTTGCAGCCAACCCCTATGGAGAAGCTTCGTTACGAGGTTGACTTCCCGTATCTTGCTTCCGGCGGCTTTATTAACTACTGCGAGTTCCCTTGCTTGCAGGCGAATCCTAAGGCTTTGGAAGCCGTGTGGGATTACGCTTATAAGATTGGCATCGGCTACTTGGGTACGAATACTCCTATTGATCACTGCTTCGTTTGCGGTTTCCAGGGCGATTTTGAGCCGACTAAGGAAGGTTTCCGTTGCCCTGAGTGCGGCAATAGTGATCCGGATAAGTGCAATGTTACGAAGCGCACTTGCGGCTACTTGGGCAATCCTGTTCAGCGTCCAATGGTTCACGGCCGTCACGAGGAAATTGCTCATCGCGTAAAGCACATGTCTGGCGAAACTGGTCACGTGACGCTGGATAATGGTGAATCTCGCGAATGGTATGAGGAAACTAAGTAACTTAAGTAACTTAAGCAACTTAAGCAATCCTTATAAATAAATAGCGCTTATTGTGTTTATTTTTAGGTGATAATCTGGCCGTTAGAATGTTGATTGCGTTTTGTGATTGCACTTTCTAGCGGCTGGATTTATTTTATTTGTGCAGATTATTTTATTTGCGCAAGTTATTTTATTTGTATAGATTACTTTATTTGCGCAAGTTACTTTAGATTATTAGTTAGCAGATTATTTAGTTCCAGCAGATTATTAGTTTTAAGGAGGTGGGTATGGCACGCATTACTTTGCATGATTTTGCGCCGAATGACGCGAATCGCGGGCCGTGGATTCCAACCTCTCTTTCTAATAATCCGCGCGCCGGTCAGTGGTCGAGTGATCGCATGAGCCAGGGAATGGTTGCCGACTATAAGCGCTTTTTGATGACTGACGGTGAGGGTATTCGTTGCTCGCTTTACGTTTCCGGCTGCCCGTTCCATTGCGTTGAATGCTATAACGAGTCGATTTGGGATTTTCGCGCAGGTCACCCTTATACCCAAAAGCTTGAAGATCAAATTATGGAAGATTTGGCGGAGCCTTATGTGCAAGGTTTAACGCTTCTTGGTGGCGAACCACTGCTTAACACAGGTATTTTGCTGCCTTTGTGTAAGCGTATTCGCAAAGAGTTTGGCAATACAAAAGATATTTGGAGTTGGACTGGCTACACTTGGGAAGAGCTTATGCGGCCGGGGGAGACTCCGGATAAGCTTGAGCTTCTGCAATATATTGATATTCTTGTTGACGGCCGCTATATGAAGGATTTGCATGATTCGCTTTTGCAATTCCGCGGCTCTAGTAATCAGCGAATTATTGACGTGCCGAAATCTTTGGAAAATCCAAGCAATCCGCCTGTAATTTGGGAAAAGCTTCACGATCAGGAGCGTTTTATTCCGTCGATTTACGGCAAAGATCGCGCGCAAGGCGAAGGCGATGCTTCATAATCCATGAATTTAACCACAAACGCGCGCAACTTTTCTCGCGTTTGGAGGGTTATTGCCTGTGTTGCGCTCCAAACGTGGGCAACTTTTCTCGCGTTTGGAGGGTTATTGCCTGTGTTGCGCTCCAAACGTGGGCAACTTTTCTCGCGTTTG